>CAYPTV010000089.1:2226-9090 GCA_964413505.1 uncultured Bifidobacteriaceae bacterium
CAGCAGCAATCCGGCAAAAGCGATCTGATGATGATGACCGCCGGGCTGATGCCTCCGGCGAAAGGCAGCTGCAAAATTTTTGGAATTGAGACGCAAAGTTTCAGCGAATCGGAACTCGCCGACCGGCTGCGCGTGGGGTTTGTCTTCGAGAACGGGCAGTTGTTCAATCATCTGACGATCATGGAAAACGTCGCGCTGCCGCTGCAATATCACAAGGACTTGACGATTGGCGCGGCGGCGGAGAAAACGCTGGCGCTGCTGGAGTTGATGGAATTGAAACCGCTCGCCGACGTCACGCCGGCAAACGTCGGCCTGAGCTGGCTTAAGCGCGCGGCGCTGGCGCGGGCGCTGATGCTGCAGCCAGACCTGCTGCTGCTCGACAACCCGCTCAACGGACTCGGCGCGCGCCATGTGAAATGGTGGCTGCATTTTCTCGACCAGTTGTGGCGCGGCCACGAATGGTCCGGCGGCAAGCCGATGACGATTGTCGCGACGGCGGAGGATTTGCGGCCGTGGAAAAACGACGCGCGCCGGTTCGCGCTGTTGCGGGACAAAAAGTTCAGCCTGCTCGGTTCGTGGGGCGAAGTCGCGTCGCAGGACGACACCATCGTGATGGAATTGATGGAGGCCTCGCTGGACACAACAACATATCGAAAGGAATAAAAAATCATGGCACTTCAAGATTTGACACCGCAACTGCGGACGCGATTGAGCCGGATGGAACGCGCGGTCGGCTGGTTCGTTTTTGTGGCAACGGCGCTGCTCGTTTTCGGCTTCGGTTATTACGTCTATCACACGGCGGAGCGCAAGGGCTGGTTCAAGATCAAGGCGCAGTTTTTCACTTATGTGCAAAGTTCGGGGGGGTTGAATGTCAACGACCCGGTCGTGATGATGGGTTTTCAAGTCGGCCAGATCACTCTCATCCACGCAATGCCGCCGGGCGACAAATACAATGTCCGCGTGGAATTTGAAATCACCGATCCCTATTTTCGCTACATCCGGACCGCCGGCTCGTATCTGAAGGTCAACTCGGCGGATTTTCTCGGCAAGCGCGAGCTTGAAATCACGCGCGGCACGAACGGCGTGGGCAGCTACGAGGTTGTCGTCACGCAGCCAATTTCAATAATGACTTTGGACGACGCGAAAAAAGCGGCTGCCGACGCCCCCGGCCACTGGCAGCTTGCCCAGGACGTGCTGGACGGACAATCCAACGTCGTTTTCCATGCCTATGACAGTGTGGAAAGCGTGCTAGACCAAAGCAACGCGCCGGTTCTTGCGCAATGCACCTTCGAATCCAATTCCATTTACATCTATGACAACACGGAAAAGGACAAGAACCACATTGTCGCCTCGTGGTGGCGGAGCAGGCATCGCTACCAGAATTTCACGCCCGGTTCGCAGGACGCCTTTCTTCGCGCCATCGAGCCGCCTTCCATTTCGGACGAATTGCAGGGAATCGTTGTGCAGGTGCAGTCGGCCATGCCGAACATCCTCGCGCTGACGAACAAGCTCGCCTCGGTCCTGGACAACGCCGCCGCCGCGACCTCGAACTTGAATATCACGCTTGTCGAGACGCACCCGCTGCTTTCGAACGTCACCGACATCAGCGCGCAACTGCACGAGCCCGGCGGCCCCGTCGTCTGGGCGCTCGGCACCAACGGCAGCGGACAGTTTCAGGGCGCGTTGACGAACGTCAATTCGCTCCTCGCGCACACGGACACGAACCTGGACGCCATCCTCTCGCACCTCGCCGACATCACGAGCAACCTCAACGTGCAGGTTCAGGGCGACACGAACATGCTCAGCGGCATTTCAAAAATGGTAGTTGATTCCGACGATTTCATCCAGGGCTTGAAGCGCCACTGGTTCCTGCGCTCGGCGTTCAAGGTGAAACCCACCAACGCGCCGGCTAAGAAATGATTTGTTGTAGCGGCGGTCTGCGACCGCCGAAAACGGCGCTCACAGAGCGCCGCTACAACTCTTAAACCATTCCGCAAACACCTTGATGCCGTTCTCGAACTTCGTCTGCGGATTGTAGCCGAGCTTCGCACGCGCCTTGGAGATGTCCGCGAACGTCACCGGCACGTCACCCGCCTGCAACGGCTGGCGGTCGATGACCGCCTTTTTGCCGAGCACGCTTTCGAGCGATTCAATCATCCGGCTCAATGAAATCGTCTCCGATTCGCCGAGATTGAAAATTTCATAGCCGAATTCCTTCTTCGTCGCCGCGATAACCCCGTCCACCGTGTCCGAGACAAAGGTGTAATCCCGCGCCGCGCTGCCGTCGCCGAAGACGGGGATTGGTTTGCCCGCCGTGATGAGCTTTGCGAACTTGTAAATGGCGAGGTCCGGTCTTTGGCGCGGGCCATACACCGTAAAGAAGCGCAGCATTGTCACGTCCATCTTGTAGATGTGATGATAAACGTGGCCGAGCGATTCGCACGCCAGCTTGCTCGCGGCGTAGGGCGAAATGGCGGTCACCACCGTGTCGCTTTCCGAAAACGGCACCTTGGAATTCAATCCATAGACCGACGACGACGACGCCATGATGATTTTTTTTACGCCCGACTTGCGCGCCGCTTCGAGGACGTTGATCGTGCCCTCCACGTTCACGCGCTGGTAAAGCGTCGGCTGCTCCAGGCTCGGCCGCACACCCGCGCGCGCCGCGAGGTGGATGACCTGGTCGAACTTGACGGCGGAAAAAATCTCGCCCACCGCCGCTGCATCAGTGATGTCGCCGTGGACGAATTCAAACGGCCTGGCGAGCGCCTGGATGTCGCGGAGATTGCGCCGCTTGAACTGCGGGTCATAAAACGGGTTGAGGTCGTCGAACGCCCAGACGGAGTGGCCGTCGCGCAGGAACCGTTCGCAAACGTGCGAGCCGATGAAGCCCGCGCCGCCGGTGACCAGAAAGTTCATGCGCAAACGCTAACAACCGGCGCACGCCCTGTCGAGCGCGGGAGGATGCTTCTGCCGCAATAAATGCCGCGCACGGCACAAAGCCGTTCTGACGGACTTCCCGTGCAGCTTCACGGAACAATTGTGCGGCTTCACGGACGAAATGTGCAGCTTCACGCTTCTTTCGTGCAACTGCATGGACGAAATGTGCAACTGCACGCCTCGTTCGTGCAACTGCACGGATAAATTGTGCAGCTTCACGCTTTGTTCGTGCGACTGCACGGATGAAATGTGCAGCTTCACGCCTCGTCCGTGCAGCTTCACGGATAAATTATGCAGCTTTACGCTTTGTCCGTGCAACTGCACGGATGAATTGTGCGGGCGGTGGAACTGCCCTTTTTGGTCAAAAAACCGAAAAAACAGGTGGTTTTTGCCAAAATCCGGCTTTTTGACCACTTTTGGGCGGGAAAAGACCGGTCCAGCCCGCCGGAATGTCCGGAAAGGCGGGGCGGCGGCGCGCGTTGGACGCGTTGGGGGCGATGTTTTTTTTAGCCACGGATTGAACACGGATGAAACACGGATTCTTTTGACACGAATTTCACGAATTAACTGGGATTATGTCATTCACAAACTTTCAAGGTAGGGACAGCGCGCTGCGCTGTCCCCGTCGCCGAGCGTAGCGTCAGGCGACGGAAAAGCGGGCGTTTTTTACGCTCGTTCCGTCCTGCCGGACGGGGACGCCGCAGCGCGGCGTCCCTACCACCCAAAAGTTTGTCAAAGACATAATCCCAGAATTAACGCGAATTATTTTGGCAATGCCGATCATTCGTTAGGCGGCATGATGAACAGCATACAAAAAGTAATATAGATTACGGAGCGTATGAGCGAGCACAAGTGGCCACAATTGCCTCCAGCGCCAATAGGCATATTCAAATATCAGTGCTGTCGCAAAAATGCCCAATAGCGACTCTATTCTCATCAAAGGCAGATGGTAAAGCATCCGTAGCAAAGCACCCGCCAATATGGCGGGACACATCCCGAATCGGCTCAACGTGTTGATAAAATAACCGGCCTCCACCACTTCCTCGAAAATCGAATTGATAATCATGGTCGAAATAATCACAGGAATCGCAAGACCGGTATCAATAGTGTTGAGATGCGCTGGAGGGAAAAGCAGTTCGTATATCGTCCATACACTATACATCGCAGCGTAAGACAAGCAGGCCAAGAGGATGCCGCCTCCCGTGCCTTTCCACGAAATCTTAATGCCAAATGTGTTGAGGGACCAACCGCGTATATTACCAATCCATGCCAACGCAGCCAAAGCCATGATTTGAAAAATCGCACCCCTAATCAGGCAGGTGTTGCTAAACTCCCAGAATCCTGATTGAAGGAACTTCGGAAGCAAAAAACAGCCATTGAGAAGAAGCGGATCAAACCAAAGGGAGACCACAATAAAAAACTCCACGGGCGCTGAAAGATTACGAACGAAGGACCGCATATAATTAACGAGGGTCATTTCAAATTTTGATTTGTTCAAGCGCTCTTTCAATCCGTGCCAGCGATTTTTCTTTGCCCAAAACTTCGAGCAGGTGATACAGGCTCGGTCCGTTGGGATTGCCGGTGACAGCGAGGCGCGTGGGGTGGATGAGCACGCCGGCTTTCACGCTTTTTACGCAGACACTTTTGCGCGGCGCAATCCGGGTGCTTCGGGAAGTCCTTGAATCAATCCTTCGACGCTCAAGTGGTAGTCGAGTGCCGGCCATTCGATGCCGTAGCCCGCGCCGATGGGATGGCAGTTTTTCCGCTCGGCGTCGGTCGCGTGCAGCAGCGTGGGATAATATGCCAGCGGCACGGACAACACGCGGCCATCCATCAACTCGACCGTGAGAGTGTCGGCGGATGTTTCGATGCGTTTGATTTTAAGATCTGAAAAACTCATTCCATTTCTCCAGTATCAGCGTTTCATTTTCCTCAATGATCCCGGCGATCTCCCGCAAATCGTGCGGCCTGAATCCATGATTGACCGCGAGCCGCGCGGGCGACAGCCAGAATTTCGCATCTTCACCGGCTTTTGCAACGTGAATGTGCGGCGGCTCGCTGCCTTCTTCAGCGTAGAAATAAAACTGGTAGCCTTTGACTCGCAGTATTGTGGGCATGGCGAATTGATGACAAATTCATCCGATAGTTGCAAGCGCCCGCTCAATCCGTGCCAGCGATTTATCTTTGCCCAGAACTTCGAGCAGATGATAGAGGCTCGGGCCGTAGGGATTGCCGGTCACGGCGAGGCGCGTCGGGTGGATGAGCACGCCGGCTTTTACGCCGAGTTGCTTGGCGGTTTCTTTCAACGTGGTTTCCAGCGTCGCGGCGTCGAAGGTGTTCAGCGCGGCAAAGGCGTCGCGGAGTTTTTCGAGGCGCGGTTTGTTTTCGGGAATGAAAACTTTTTTCGCGTCGTCGGGATTATATTGGAGGCTGTCTTGGAAATAAAACCCAGCGTAACCGGGCAGTTCGTTAAATAATTTGAATTTGCCTTTGCAGGTGTCGAGCGCGGCTTTGACGTAGGCAAGCGGAAATTTATTGGTGTCAATCCCGGCTTTCGCAAAGGCGTGGACGGCGAGTTCGTAAAAGCGGTCGTCGGCCAGTTCGCGCGCGTATTCGCCTTGCAACCACAGGAGTTTTTCGTAATCGAACCGCGCGTTGTGCCGGAGAATCTGCGGCAGGTCGAAGCGTTCGATGGTTTCGGCGAGCGACATTTTTTCGCGATTGTCCTTGGGCGACCAGCCGAGGAGGCAGAGATAATTGATGACGGCTTCGGGCAAAAATCCTTCGTCGAGATAGCTGGTGAGCGAGGCGCCGGTGTCGCGCTTGCTCATCTTGGAGCCGTCGCCGTTCAGGATGAGTGGGACGTGCGCGTAATGTGGCGGCTTGACGCCAAAGGCCTGGAAGAGCGCGATGTGCTTGGCGGTGTTGCTCAAATGATCTTCGCCGCGGATGACGTGCGTGATGTCCATCTCCAGATCGTCAATGACGTTGACGAGGTGGAACACAGGCTGCCCGTCGGAACGCAGGATGACGAAATCGGGATCAACTTCCTCGCGGTCGGTGAGCTTGCGGACGACGTCGCCGACGACGAGGTCGTGGATGGTGACGGGTTCGCGCTGCATCTTGAATTTGACCGCGCCTTCGTGTTCGTAGGCGAGATTGCGTTTCAACAAGCCTTCAACGCGGTTGAGGTAATTTGCTTTGCGTTGCGATTGGAAATACGGGCCGCGGTCGCCTATGCTCGCGCCGGTGGCGTCGCCGGTGAGCGGGCCTTCGTCCCAATCGAGCCCGAGCCAGCGCAGGCCGTTGAGAATGACGTCCACGGCTTCCTGCGAATTGCGCGCGGCGTCGGTGTCTTCAATCCGCAAAACAAAAGTGCCGCCGGTGTGCCGGGCGTAAAGCCAGTTGAAGAGCGCGGTGCGCGCGCCGCCGATGTGCAGGTAGCCGGTGGGCGAAGGGGCGAATCGGACGCGTGGTTTCATTTTATTTATCCGCAGATTACGCAGATTGACGCAGATTAAAAATAAAAAAGGCGCGATACGATTGTCGCGCCGGTGATTTGCGGTCGGTGGCAGCCGTCTGCGCCACAAGTGGCGATAAGTTTGACAAGCGCGTGGCGTGTTGGGGATGTTGCAATTGTAGAGCGCAGACGGGGAGCGGCTATGGAAGCCGTCAACGCAATCAACATCGCGCTGACCGTCAAGTGAAGTGAAAAAGCCGGTTCAGCTTTTTTTCTTCCTGCCGAAAACCACCATGTCCAGCGAGATCATTCCGCCGCCAGCGATGAGCAACGCACAGAAGCCCGACAGATAAATAAACGCCAGTTCGCCGCCGTTCGCGCCGTTCAAGGCCGTCTGGTGAACCATCAGAAACGCGACGAACAAATCTATCACCAGCGTCAGCGCCGCAAACCGCGTCAGCAGC
>CAYPTV010000090.1:0-9090 GCA_964413505.1 uncultured Bifidobacteriaceae bacterium
TGCTGTCCGCGCCCGCGTGGCTCGCCTGGCTGCAAACGCCCGAAGGCACGCCCGCAGGTTATCTGTCGCCGGTCGCGTGGGTCATCACGCACCTGCCGGCGTGGATGCAATTCGGCTACCAGCCGCCGCCGCTGGATGCGAAAGCACAATTCATCCCGGCGTGGATCACGGTTCTCTGCGCGTTGACGATGTGCGCCGGGACCGCCGCCGGCGGCTGGCGCATCATCAAGACGCTCGGCCACAAGATGGTGAAGCTCCATCCGGTCCACGGGTTCGCCGCGGAAGCCACCGGCGCGACCGTGCTGTTCACGGCGGCGCATTTCGGGATGCCGGTCTCGACCACGCACGCCATCACGACCTCCATCATGGGCGTCGGTTGCGCGAAAGGGTTCAACGCGCTGAAATTAAGCGTAGTGGAACGCATCCTCTGGGCCTGGGTGCTCACGCTGCCCGCGAGCGCCGCCGTGGCCTATGCGCTGGTGAAGGTCGCGCGTGCCGCAGGATGGCTCTGACCTTTTAACCGAATTGCCCGCCCTGGCTGAGAGAATGACCTGCAAGAAATTCCTGCGCGGACAATTTTCGTCCGCCTTCGCGCTGCAATTCCAAAATCCTCAGAGCACCCTTGCCACAGGCGACGACAATCCCATTTTTGTCCGCCGACAAGACCGTGCCGGTCTGGCCATTATTTCCGACAACCTCTGCTTTCCAGATTTTTAGAAACAACGGCTTCGGTTCGGCGTGCAACAATGTGAACGCGCCGGGCCACGGCGTGAATGCGCGCAGCCGGTTCAGAATCTTTTCCGCCGGTTCGCTCCAGTCAATCCTGCCATCCTCCTTTTTTATCTTTGCCGCGTAGCTTGCGCCTTCGACCGGCTGCGGCTTGGGCAGAATCTTTCCTTCAACATAATCTGGAATCGTTTTTACCAGCAGATCCGCCCCGATCTGCGCAAGGCGGTCGTGGAGCGTCTGCGAATTGTCTTCCTTCAAGATCGGGGTGCGCGCCTGCGAAATGATCCCGCCCGTGTCCAGTCCCACGTCCATTTTCATGATGGTCACGCCGGTTTGCGCGTCGCCATTGAGGATTGCAGATTGGATCGGCGATGCGCCGCGATATTTCGGCAGCAGCGAGGTGTGGACGTTCACGCAGCCAAACTTCGGCAAATCCAGGATGCTCTGCGGCAGAATCTGGCCGTAGGCGACGACGACAATCAAATCTGGTTTCAACCCGCGCAATTCGGCGATGAATGTTTCATCGCGCGCCTTCAGCGGCTGAAGCACGGGCAGCTTCAATTCTTCCGCAAGAGTTTTCACTGGCGAAAACTGCAACTTGAGTTCGCGCCCCCTGGGTTTGTCAGGCTGCGTGACGACGGCGACGACAGAATAATTTTCCGCGAGCTTTTGCAGGCTGGCGCAGGACAGTTCCGCCGTTCCCATGAAGATGATTCTCATTCAGGAAAAATAAACCACGAATGAGCACGAATTGACACGAATTTTCTTCGTGTTTATTGTGGTTGAAAATTCAGCCGAGCTTGACGATCTGGCGGAGGACCTTGAGGAACGTCTGCGGCGGCGTGCCGTCGGTGTTGATCTGGTGGACGATTTTCTTGCCGTAAAAATTCAGCACGGGCTTGGTCTCCGCCTCGTAGGTCTTGAGCCGGGCGCGGATCACATCCATGTTCGCGTCGTCGAGACGGTTGTCCTTGAGGGCGCGGCGCTGGAGGCGTTTGACCAGGTTCTCGAAGTTCGCGCTGCACATGTAGAACACTGCGACGACGTTGAGAAATTTGTCCAGCATCTCCGCCTGATGGACATTGCGCGGAATGCCGTCGAGGACAAGGGTGTTCCGCTTTTGGTCGAGTCGTCCGGCGGCGGCGAGGCCGTGCGTGTAATTTTTCCAAAGCTCAATGGTCGGCTCGTCGGGCACAAGCCCGCCGCTGCTGGAATGTTCGAGAAAAGTTTTGCCGAGCGGCGTCTCGGGGCTCAGGCTGCGGAAGACTTCGCCGCAACTGCAATGGACATAGCCCGGAATCGAGCCGAGGATTTTTCCGTGGGTGCCCTTGCCCGAACCGGGCGCGCCAAACATGAGTATCGTGCGGTATTTCAAGCGTCCTTGTGTCTGAGCTGGATTTCCTGGATTTCGGCGAACGGCACCATCTCCTCGCAGCTCGCCTCGTTTTTTACAATCTGAAAATGCACGTCGTCCTGCGCGATGCGCACGATGCGCTGCACGACAAACTCGCCGCGCATGGTTTTCACAAACAGCACCAGGTCCTTGTCGGCTTCGCGGCGGACGACGCCGAAAAACCCGGGGAATTTTGTCTCAAAAAAACGGCGGTTGAAGGTGAATTGTCCGCGCTGAAAAACCTGGGCCGCCGGGGCCTCTGGCTTGGCCCCGGGAGACTGCCATGAAGCCGCGACAATCTGGATTTCCTCCTTCACCGGCATTCCTGGCACGTTGAACTTTTGCTCCTCGGACTCGATCACCGACTCCGCAGCCACGGGTTCGGGTGCCACAACCGTTGGCAGTGAAAGAACGATTATTGGCCCGAATATCGGCAGCACCGCCGCCACGCCGACCCCCATCCCGATGGGACGCGCGCGAAAAATGGCGGCTTCAAATCCAGCATAGATGTTCGCCACATAAATCAACATCATCACAAAAATGCCGACCGACGACGAAAACATCGCGCCCATCAAGGATTGTTTCGGCGGCAAGCTCAACCGTGTCACGTCCTGCACCTTGATTTCCGGCTTTGGCGGGCGTTCCGACTCGGGGATTTCGATGAACGGCTCGACCAGATCCTTTATTTTCGGATTCGACGCCGACAATTGCTTCAGCCCGTCCTGTGAGAACTTCGTCCACGGCATCCGCTCGGTGTATTTGTCGTCCGACGTGTGGAAGATGACGCCGACGTCGTTGAACGTGACGATGTCGCCCGTCAACGACGTGCCGTCGGCCAGCGGAAACGTGTCCGCACCGACCGCAGCGAGCAGTCCGCACAGCCAAAGCCCGGCAATTGTCCGAAGGAGTTTGCGCACAGAACACTTTTTAGCAAAACCCAGCACGGCGTGGAAGCAAATTCATCCGGGAAGCGTCCCGGCTTCATCTCCTCCGCACGGAACCGGGAATGACGCAACAGGCAGCCATCTTTTCTTTGTCATCGTTTATAGCGGTTTCAATAAAACCGCAGCCGTGTTTTGCCAGCGCGCCTGAAAATCCAGTTTGATCATCCTCCTCGTCGTCGTTCTCGTCCTCGTCCTCGGTTTTTATCAGCATTTCGAAGACGAGGACGAGAACGAGAGGAAAACGGTGGTCGCTGCTTTTTCAGACGCGCGCTGGCGCGCCAGCCGTTCAACCCAAGCCAGCTTGTCGGCCCCAGTTTTATTGGAACGGCTCTAAGCCTTCAACACTTCAATGAACGCCTCCTGCGGGATGTTCACGTTGCCGATGGATTTCATGCGCTTTTTGCCTTCCTTCTGCTTCTCAAGCAGCTTGCGTTTGCGCGAGACGTCGCCGCCATAGCATTTCGCCGTCACGTCTTTGCGGAAGGCGCTGATGGTTTCCGACGCGACAATTTTCCCGCCGATGGCCGCCTGGATTTTCACCTGGAACTGCTGGCGCGGGATGACTTCCTTCAACTTTTCCGCCAGCGTGCGTCCCCTGCCCTCCGCCTTTGTGCGATGCACGATGCAGGAAAAGGCGTCCATCGGCTCGGTGTTGACGAGCATGTCCAGCTTCACCATGTCGCTGGCCATGTATTCGTCCGGCTCGTAATCCATGGAGCCGAAGCCGCGCGTGATGCTCTTGATGCGGTCGTGAAAATCTATCAGGATTTCGTTCAGCGGAATCAGGCCGGTCAACATCACGCGCTTGGAATCGAGCGTCTCGGTGTGGTCCACCGCACCGCGCTTCTCGGAAATCAACGCCATCATGTCACCGATGTTTTCGTTCGGGCAGATCACGAACGCCTTCACCATCGGCTCCTCGATCTTCTCGATGTAGGTGACGTCGGGCATGAAGGCGGGGTTGTCCACCTGCTTCGACGTGCCGTCGGAGAGATAAATCTTATACACCACGCTCGGATACGTCGCGATGATATCCATGTCGTATTCACGGCGCAAACGTTCCTGCACAATTTCCAAATGCAACAATCCCAGAAAGCCGCAGCGAAAACCAAAACCGAGCGCCACGGATGTTTCCGCCGAATACACGAAAGCCGAGTCGTTCAGCTTCAACTTTCCCATCGCCGATTTCAAGTGTTCGTAATCCGCCGTGTTGATCGGATAAATTCCGCTGAACACCATCGGGTGAATTTCCTTGAAGCCCGGCAGCACCGGCGACGGATTGCGTGCGTCCGTAATCGTGTCGCCCATCTTCACCTCCGCCGCGCTCTTGATGTTGGCCGTGAAATAGCCCGTCTCGCCGACTTCGAGCTTGTCGCGCGTATAAGGTTTCGGATTGAAGCTGCCGACTTCCTTCACCTCGACGGTTTTGCCGGAGTGCAACAGCTTCACCATCTGGCCGGCCTTCAATTCGCCGTTGAAAACGCGCACGTGCGTCACGACGCCCTTGTAAGTGTCGAAATAAGAATCAAAACCCAGCGCCTGCAAGCTCGGCTCGCCCGTCGGCTTCGGCGGCGGAATGCGCGCGACAATCGCCTCAAGAATGTCCTCGATGCCGATGCCTTCCTTGGCGCTGCACGGAATCGCCAACTCCGCCGGAATCGCCAGAACGTCTTCCAACTGCCGCTTCGCCTGCGGCACATCCGCGTGGCCGAGGTCAATCTTGTTGATGACGGGAATGATTTCGAGATTCAACTTCGCCGCGAGATGATAATTTGCCACCGTCTGCGCCTCGACGCCCTGCGCCGCGTCAATCACCAGCAACGCACCCTCGCACGCGCTCAAGCTGCGCGACACTTCGTAGGCGAAATCCACATGGCCCGGCGTGTCAATCAGGTTCAACTCGTAAGTCTCGCCGTTGCGCGCCTTGTAAAGCATCGTGACCGGATGCGCCTTGATGGTGATGCCGCGCTCGCGCTCCAGATCCATCGCGTCGAGCAACTGCTCCGACATGTCGCGCGTGGCGATGGTGCCGGTCATGTGGAGCAGCCGGTCTGAAAGCGTCGTCTTGCCATGGTCAATATGGGCGATGATGCTGAAATTGCGTATGTGTGCTGCGTCCATTTACAAAATCTCGAATGTCGAGCGCAGCAGGATAACGGCAAAACGGTTGAAGAAAAGGAAATTTGGCTCCTCAATTCAAAAAACGGGCACGCTTGTGGAAATTATGCACCCAAACCCGGCAGCAATGTGCGGCTAATGAAATGAGATTCTTGAATAGGTCGAGTTGCAGGGATAATTCGAGTCCCCATACATCCGCAAGCCGATGTGGCCGGATCTGAAGGTTGTGTCGCTGACATGCAGGATTTTCGCGCCATTGACAAACACCTCGATGAGCGGTCCGCGCGCGATGACCTTGAGCCTGGCGGTTTGCCCGATTGAATACATGTTTCTCTTGTTGTAATTGGCGATCTTGATTTCGTTGCCGTCCACCTTTTTGATCACGGCAATGAACCCGGAGCGATTCCATGGACAAGGCGTGTGAACCGGCGCAAAAAGTATGATGTAACCATTCCCCGCGTCTTTCATGCGAACCATCAGGCTGGCCTCCCGGTTGGTGGTGCTTACCGTGGCAGAATAGGTCACGTCGCCGTATACTTCTTCCGAAGCCAAAATGCTCTGGCCGTCCACGCTATGTGCGTGGATTTTGCCGTTGACGAGACTACATTGGCCTCCGTTGCCATCCAAAACGGACCATTCCTTCCAAATCGTCCTCGTCGAATCCCCCATGACGTAAACGGCAACTGCGGCCCCCGCCATTACCAGCAACGCACACAGTCCGACGAGTGTGACTCGTCGCAAAGTGGAGATTTTAATTTGAATGGTCTTTTCAGCGGGCGCGCCGGCGTTCGCCGTCATGGGCGGGACGGTGATAACTTGATGACACGCCGGGCAATTGATTTGCGTGGAGACGAGGCCGGCGTCGCACTGGATATGTTGTTTGCAGTGCGGGCAGGCGAATTTGAATTCAGCCATAAATTTAGACGCTGCCTAGGTTCATCTTGAATCTTAAAGGCAAAGCGATTGAAGAAAAGGAAATTTAACCGTTGAAGCGGCGGATGCCTAATTCTTCCGTCTTTTCAGCAACCACTGGACAACGAACGCCAGCAGCGCCAAATCGAAGATGCTCGTGATCACGGCGAAACCCGTCTTCACATTGACGCCGGTGTGTGTCCCAAAAGGCGTCGAGGAACTTCCGATGCGTTCGCCGGGCGCGAACGACACCCAGTTGAATACCGCCATCAGCAACACTCCCGCCAGCGCGCCGAAAATCTTGGCGTAGGTTTTATTTTCCAATCGAGCCAGCAACAGCGCAATCCCCGCAGAGATAAAAATTCCGGCGGCAACATAACCTCCCCAATAAGGAACACCCTCTCCCGGCTCGCCAAAGGGAATGAACGACCCCATCAAAATAAAAATCACACCCATCAAGACCGGCGGCTTGTTCATGGTCATACTTCCGTCCGGCAACACCTTGACGGATGACGATTGCGTCGCGCCGGGCATTTGTGCTTTTGCAGCGGCCCTTTGGATTTGCAGAAACATGGTGCCAATCAACGTAAAGAAAGTTCCGATGCCAATAATCGCCCATGTGCCGCCGTGGATTCCTGTTTCCAGCACAGATTCCGACGGGTCATCCGGCGAATAATGTGCGGAAACTTTTGTGCCGACGGGATAACGGCTGAGGATCCCCTGCGCTTTTTCGGATGACGATGACGACGACTGCCCAATGGAAATCCTCTCGCCGATGTAACCTATTTTATCAACTTTGTAAGTATATGTTACGGCCGCCGAGTAAGTCGTGCTGCCCTTGTCGTTTGTGTGAGATTTCATCTCCGACGATTGGATGACGCCTTCCGTGACCGGCCAGTGCTCCGAACGGACACTTTTGATCATCATTGAAATGCCCACTGCCACGGCCCCCAGACCGATGATGGCGAACAGCAGAGCGAAAAGCTGCGTGCCGCGATTTGAAGTTTGTGCCATGTTTGGAATGAGTAACAAACATCCATTATTTCAGCCATTACAATTAATGGCAATTTCTGGAATCTGATTTTACTTCGTCAGCAACTTTCGGAACGATTGCAACTCCTTTGTCCGCTTCGCGTCGGATTTGGGATAGCTCATCTTCAAGTCCTTGAGCGTTTCGAGGACGATACTGGAAATGATCAGCCGCGCGTTGAGCTTGTCATCGGCGGGAACGACAAACCGGCGTATTGATTCTAATGTTGAGTCCACAATCCGTCTGGGCAAGAATTTAGGATGAAGCAAACGACCGCGCATACCGGGGACTGCTATGAAGGCAAAGCCCTGAAATATGCCGAGATGGTTGACACCAAACCGTGGAACGCCTTCTACGAACGACCGGCCGTCTTGTCCCTGCTGCCCCCGTTGATGAATGCCAGCGTGCTGGATGCTGGCTGTGGCTCCGGCTGGTATGCCGAACATCTGCTCAATCAAGGCGCCTCCGTCACCGCCTTCGATTTCAACAGCGATTTTGTGAAGCTCACACAATCACGTCTGAACACACGCGCGAAAGTGTTGCAGGCCGACCTGGCCGAGCCGCTTGCATTCGCAGGTGATGGAATGTTCGACTTGGTGATCGCCCCGCTCGTCATGCATTACCTCAAAGACTGGCTGCCGCCGCTGCGTGAATTTCACCGCGTCTTGAAACAGCGGGGAGTGCTGGTCTTTTCCACCCATCATCCTTATATGGACTGGAAATTCTTCAAGAAGGAGGATTACTTTGCCACGGAGATTTTGGAGGACGAGTGGGACATCGGCAAGGTGACTTTCTATCGCCGTCCGCTCACCGCCATGAGCCGGGACCTGGAAACGGCGGGCTTTTACATCGAACGATTGCTGGAACCCAAACCCACCGAGGATTTTAAGCGGGTGAATCCGGACGGATACGAACGCCACACCAAGAATCCGTTGTATCTCGTGATCAAGGTTTGCAGGAAGGACTGAAAATTTGTTATTCCCGACTTGCCGAAATCACTTCCTCTTGTGGTGTCAACCGCCTCCGACTTGTCCATTTTTCATCCAAACTTGCCGAAATCCGGCTTGGACTTGGCTAAATCGGACTTGGACTTAGTTAAGTCGGTCTCTGACTTAGTTAAGTCGAAGACCGAAGCCGCGGCATCGAGGAGGGAAGCCGCGGCATTGATGACGGATGCCGCGGAGTCGGTGAGGGAAACCGCGGCATCGAGAGGTTTTGCCGCGAAGTCGGAGACTTTTGCCGCGGCATTGAAGAGGGAAGCCGCGGCTTCGGTGACGGATGCCGCGAAGTCGAAGACTTTTGCCGGAAAGTCCAAGCCCAATGCCGGAAAGTCTAAAGGTGACTTTTCTTGATTTTCAACGGTTTAAGCGTTTTTGGCTTTGGAAAAGCCCTTTTCCAGCCTCGGAACGTCAAATTGCTGGTCATTTTTAGACACCACAAGGGAACGGACGGCTCTTGTGGTATGAACCGGCCCGATCTGGCATCCGCACGCCCGGCCAGATTTACCGCTTCAACCTGACCGCCGATTACATATGGTTTGTTATGGAGCCGGAAACATTGGGCTTGGATTCCAGCGTGAACTAAATCTTCGCCCGCCACTTTTATCAGGAACAAATTTTTAGCACCGCAGGCGCGACATCTCTTTTAGCTCGTCATTCGCAAAATGAAAAAGCTCCATAGGGCTTATTCCGATGTCGCTCCTACGGAGCTTGAATTTCCGTTGTGCGGAGAGTTCTGCAAACATGCCGCATCTACGGTGCTGACTTCATCTCACGCAAGGCTTCGAGGCAGCCGCGCGCAGCTTCACGGAAGTTGGTCATCATTTCCGCCACCGTCTTGCCCGCGAATAGCAGCCGGTCAGCACAGGCACTCCGCCCAAAAACCGTCGGTTAGTTCGGGATGAATGACAGCTTTTAAGTTCATAATCAGGATCTACGGATTTTATCAGCCAAATCAAGCTGGAA
>CAYPTV010000091.1:0-9001 GCA_964413505.1 uncultured Bifidobacteriaceae bacterium
CGGCAAAGGCCAGCCGAGCTTCGACAAGCAATTCGTCCGCGACTATCTCGAAACGTTGACGTGGGACAAAACCCCGCCCGGCCCGCAACTGCCGGCAGACGTCGTCGCCAAGACGAGCGCGAAATATCTTGATGCTTACGAACGATTAACTGGTCGGAAGCTTTGATGCACACGCTCATCAAACATTTTCTGCAATCCCTGTGCCATGACCTCGCGAAACTTTTCAGGCGCTGGCAATATACGGCTGAAGTTTTATTCAAACCGCTATAGCCCGCAGTTTCAACTGCGGGTTGCCAAGAAAAAGAACAGCGAGTGCTGATCCGGATGGAAGAGACGACCGAGTTGTGGCCGCAGGAAATTTGTCCGCATTGTGCCGCCAAGACGGTGTGCGGCTGCGACCACGCGCCGGAGCGGCGGTGGCGGCATCTCAGCATTTGCCAGTTGCAGTCGGAAATCGTGTGCGCCCTGCCTTTACAAACGTCGAGGAACCTTTTAAGTCTTCTCCACACAACAAAACTTGGCTTCATTCCGGCTTCCGTCATAATTCACCGACCAGATGCAATTCATCCGCGACATTTATGCGGCAAAACGGGCGGCCAAAAAGCCGGTCGTCTCCTTTGAATTTTTCCCGCCCAAGACCGACGAGGGCGACCGCAACCTGCTCGAAAACCAAATCCCCGCGCTCCTCGAAACTCGTCCGGATTTTTGCTCCGTCACCTACGGCGCGGGCGGCACCACGCGCGACAAGACGCTCAAGATCGTTGACTGCATCCAGCGCGAGCACAAGCTGGCGGCGCTGTCCCACTTGACCTGCGTCAACCACACGCGCGAAGAAGTCGGCACTCTGCTGGAAAAAATCCGGGCGCTCGGCTGCAAAAATATCCTGGCATTGCGTGGCGACGCGCCCGGTGGCGGCGAATTTCAGAAAACGCCCGGCGGTTTTGAATTCGCGTCGGAACTTGTCCGGTTCATCCGCGAAAAAAACAGCTTTTCCACCGGCGTGGCCGGATTTCCAGAAGGCCATGTTGCAAACAAAGACGGCAAGTTCGACGACTGGAAGCATTTGAAGGAGAAAGTGGACGCGGGCGCGGACTTTGTGCTCACGCAGCTTTTTTTTGACAACGCGGATTATTTTGAGTTCCGCGATTTTGTCGCCGGCAAACTGGGCGTCTCCGTCCCGCTCGTTCCGGGCATCGTCTCAATTTTGAGCGCGGCGCAGATCACAAAATTCACGCAGCTTTGCGGCTCAAAAATACCGCCGCCGCTGCGGAAAAAGCTGGACGAGCTTGGCGGCGACGACGAGGCCGCTGCGGAATTCGGCATTGAATACGCGACGCGGCAGTGCGAGGAATTGCTGCGCGCGGGCGTGCCGGGGCTGCATTTTTACACGCTTAACAAGGCGCGCTCGACCGTGCAGATTTTGAAAAATCTCGGCCTCGCTTAAAACAAGTTGTTCGCCATGATGCCGAGGACGCTCAACGGCCCCTGGTCTTCCAGGCTGTCGGTGGCCTTGTCCAGCTTTTGCAGCGACAGCTTTGCGTTCTTGTAAAATTCCTGGTCGTTGACGAGCTTTCCAACCGTGCCCTGACCCTGGTTTATTTTCAGGAGGATCTGGTTCAGGTTGGTCATCGAGGCGGTTGTGGAATTGTAAAGCGTCTCGTCGGTCACAAGCTTGCCGATGGTGCCCTGGCCATTGGTGATGCCGCCCATGATCAGGCGAGCAGATGCGATGGTGGACTGGAGGTTTGAAACGGTGTCCATCGCCGAATTGTAAAGCGTCTGATCGTAGATCAGTTTGCCGACCGTGCCCTGTCCGCTGGCGATCTGTCCCGTGATGTTGTCAATGTTGGATATGGAACTGCCGATGTGGCTGCTGTTTTGTTTGACGAGATCCGTCAGCGGGCCGAACAGATTGTTGATCGTGTCAGGCGTGAAGCTCTTGGTCAGATTTTCGATGCCGCTGGTGGCCTTGTCAAGTTTGGCCATGACGGCGTTCAGGTCGGGCTGTTCCTCGCTTTCCAGAAGTGCGCCCTCAACGGCGGGCGGCGCGGACGGCGTGCCAAAGCCGATGGCAACAAAATTCTCGCCCATCAAGCCTGTGAATTTGATGACGGCCTTGCTGTCTGTCTTCACGATGGCACCGGGATGAATCTTCATGGTGACGTTGACCTTGTTGTTGGTTTCGTCGAGCGAAATGGCCTCGACGCGGCCGACCTCGACGCCGGCCATTTTCACGCTGTCGCCGACCTTCAGTTCCTGCACGGTGTCGAACTGCGCGCCGACATGGTAGCCGTGGTGGAACAAATCCACCCCGCCGAGAGTTTCGATGATGGCCCAGGCGGCGAAGATGACAATGACGACAAAAATGCCAAGATTGGTTTCAAGTGAATTTCTCATAGGTTTTTGGAATTGGGTTCGCGTTTGAAGTCTGCGTTCAAAAATTTCTGGACGAGCGGGTCGCCGGATTTCTTCACCTCGTCCGGCGTTCCGATGGTGATGATGCGGCCTTCGTTGATGACGGCGATGCGGTCGGCCACCCCGAACGCAAGGTCGCGGTCGTGCGAGACGACTATGGACGTGACGTGAATCTGATTTTTAAGCTTCAAAATCTCCTCGCCGATGTTGACGGCGGAAAGCGGATCCAGCTCGCTCGTCGGCTCGTCATAAAGGATCAATTGAGGCTCGATGACAAGCGCGCGGGCGATGGCGACGCGTTTTTTCATGCCGCCGGAAAGTTCAACCGGCGATTTGTCGGCGACGTCCTTGAGCCCGACCGCCTCCAGTTTTTCGGAAACGATTTTTGAAATTTCCTCCGGTGGTTTGAGGCGATGTTCGGCCAGGTAAAGCCCGACGTTTTCGCCGACGGTGAGCGAATTCAGGAGCGCACCGGATTGAAACACGAGCGCCATCCTGTATTTGCTCGCAATTTCCGGAGTCTGTATGGATTCGCCGTTGATGAGAATTTCTCCGTCATCCGGCGGATCAAGGCCGATGATATGCCGGAGCAGGACGCTTTTGCCGCTGCCGCTGGGTCCCATGATGACAAAAATTTCCCCCGCCAGGACTTCAAGGTCAATGCCCTTGAGAACTTCCTGCCTGTCGAAGCTCTTGCGCAGCCGGCGCACCTGCACGCCGACGCCTTGTGAATTGTTGGCGGGCGGATTCATTTGTTGATGGACATTAAAATTCGCGTGAGGACGTAATCAAAAATCACGATGAGCACGATGGAATTGACCACCGCCTTCGTGACGGAACGCCCGATGCCGCGCGGCCCGCCGATGGTCATCAAGCCCTGGTGGCAGGAAACGACGGTGATGATCAGCGCGAAGCAAAAGCTTTTGAAAATGCCGTTGGCCACATCCTGCGATTCCACAAACTGGCGCAGGCTGAAATAATATGCCTGAAAAGAAATCCCGATGTGGTTGTTGCCCTCCGCGACGACCGCGCCGCCAAACCAGCCGACGAGGATTGCGATGATCACCAGCATCGGCAGCGCGAAAGCCATCGCCACCAGCCGCGGCAGGACCAGATAATGAATCGGGTTGATGTTCATCGTGCGCAACGCGTCAATTTCCTGATACACGCGCATCGAGCCGATTTCCGCCGCCATGGCCGACCCGATGCGTCCGGCGATGAGGATGGACATCATGATGGGAGCCAGTTCGCGGCAGATCGAGTAGCCCACGATGCCGCCGAGGTAGCTGCCCAGACTTTTTTGGGTCAGGAGCGGGCCGGTCTGCAACGCCAGCACGCCGCCGATGAAAAACGAAAGAATGCAGACCATCAGCAGGCTCGCGTTGCCAATTTCGAAAAACTGCTCAAAGACCTTCTGCCGCTGCCGCCACGCGAGCGGCAACGCCCGCAGCGTGCGCCAAAACAAAAGGACGATTTCACCAATGTTCTCAAACATAATCCGTGCGCAATTTCATTTTTCCTGCCCGCGCGGCTCCGGCACGGGAATATAAAACAGGCGGAGTTTGTTCGTTTCTCCGATGGATTGATACTGAAAAAGGCCGAACAGGAGCGAGATTTTTTTTGAATCCGATGTCTTGTCGCTCCGGTAAAGATTCCACAGCAGAGAGCGGCTGCTTGCGCCCGTCTTCGGATTGTTTTCTGCGCGCCACACCGACCACAGCGGTGACCAGTTGTGTTCAATGCCTGGGTTGTCCGGCAGCACCGGCTCGATCAGGGCCAGAATCTGCAGGCGCGAGTTGCCGTTGAAATCGCGGTGATAAGTGAAAAATGGCAGCATGTCCACCCGGCGCTTTTCCGCGCCGGTCTCCGTGTTTTTTTCCGTCGTGTCGTCATATAAATAAAACAACACGCGCGTGCGCTGCCGGTCAAGGGGATCGGCATGAAGCCTGTGGTGCTGGTAGAGCGGCCAGAAATACGAATCGCTTTCCAATTCATTGTTGTGCGACCGGCTGAAAAACGGCCAGACGCGCGAAGTGGTCTTGCCATCGCCCCGCGCGTAGATCACAAACGGCCATGGCCCCTGCCATTCGCGATATTTTTTTTCGCGATCGTCAATCAATGTGAAGAACGGCCACAGCACGGAGGCGGAATCGCGCATGGGCGAGCGTGACACCGCGTAAAACGGAATTGAAGCGCGGAATTTTTCGGGATTGTCCGTGCCGATGCCGTTGTTCTGGCGGAAATAAAACGGCCAGAGCACAAAGGACCTGTCGTAACCGCCCACGGTTTCAACGTCGCCAAAGCCGTTGGTCGTCGTGGTGATGTCTTTGTGTTCGCTTCCGACGAACGGCCAGAATTGCCAGCCGTGCATTCCGTCGCCGTGCCGGACGTTGAAAAACGGATAAAGGTAAT
This sequence comes from uncultured Bifidobacteriaceae bacterium, assembly GCA_964413505.1. GTDB lineage: Bacteria > Verrucomicrobiota > Verrucomicrobiia > Limisphaerales > UBA11358 > UBA11358. The sequence continues at coordinate 4,828 of CAYPTV010000091.1, forward strand.
TGTCATTCACGACATCACGCTTCCATGTCTGGCCGTAAATGGGAAACATGATGAAGAAAATCTTGTCGCGGAAAAGCCGGCCGTTGATGTGGCCGTAAAACGGAAAGAGCGCGGTGTAATTTTCATTCGTGTCCGGCGAGCGCTGCTGAAAATAAAAAGGAAAAATTGTGAACTGCTTTTTCGCCGAATCATCGGGATTCCTTCCGCCCGCAATGCTGAACAACTGGATGAACTGCCAGCGATATTCCGCGCCGTATTTTTCATAAGTCATCAGCGGATAAAGAAAATTGCATTCACTGTGTTCGATGGCCGGGTCGGTTTCGTGAAAAAACAGCGGCGGAACCGCCCATGTCATTTGCGAATCCTTTTCCTCCGCGTAGAAAAACGGCCCGGCGGCTTCCGCGCGCCCGCCGAAATCCAGCGTCAACTGGAACCGGTCGTAAATCGGCCCGGCATGGGAAAATTTTTCGTCGGCGCAAGCGCCTGATGCAAGCATCAGAAGGGAAGCGCAAAGACGCCCGACAAATTTATTGGAACCGAAAGGCATAGTGCATTAATCGTTAATGAATGGCTTAAATTGAACTTGGAACGCTTTTCATGGAAATAGCATTATCGTTATTGTTTCAAATTTTAAGGTCAATTAGAGCTATTAGCTGTTGTTTTAACATTGATGTTGACTTTCAATGGATTTACTTTATGTTTGTCGCACTTCGAGGTTTTTACCTCGGTTCCTCCTGACCCAGTGTCGGTGATGTTTTGCCGGCACTGGGTTTTTCAATTTTTATAAGCGGACGCCAGCGTCCCAGCAAATTCAGCAACGCGGGCAAAATGGTCAGCGCCGCGATCATGCACGTCGCGATTCCGACCGACATCACGCAGCCCAGACTGTGGATGCCGCGATGCTTGGCAAGAATCAAACTGCCGAATCCCGCGATGGCCGTCAATCCCGACACCAGCACGGCTTTGCCGGTGCTGCGCGACAAAATGCCTGGTGTTTTTTCCTCGGCGAAACGATTCAGGATGTGAATGCCGTTTGTGACGCCGATGCCGATCACCAGCGGCAGCGTCATGATGTTCGACAAATTGATCGGAATGTCGAACCATCCCATCAATCCCGCCAGCCACACCGTGCCGATGCCGACGGGCAGCAGCGCCAGAAACACCGCGCCGAAGCTGCGGAAATGGAAAAGCACCATCAGCGCGATGGCCGTCAGCGAATAACGCGCCGCCTGGACGTAGCTGTTTTTCATCAATGTTTCGTATTCGTAGAATTGGACGGGATCGCCGGTGACATCGGGGTCAATCGTCCGCAATTCGGCGACAAATTTTTCCTGGTTGGTGCGTTCCCATACATCGTCCTTGGGATACACCTGCAACAGCAGTTTGCCGTCCACGCCGACATAGCGATGGTGCAACGCCGGCGGCAAATCTTCAATCCGCAACGGCATGTTGTCGTCCTGATTTTGCAAAAGCCTGAACGTGCCGTCCAGGTCGGCAAACAGCGCCTGTTGAAACAGCGCCAGCTTTTGCGCGTGTTCTGCGCGTTCGGAATCCTCGCCTTGCAACATCGTCTTGCGCAGGTTCAAAATCGCGTCGCGCAGGGAAACCAGTTGCGCGGTCAGGTTCGTGTCGCTGTCACCGACGGCGACGAGCGCGTTGCCGAGATAGCCGGAAAGCCCGTTAAGCGTCAGGCTCAAATTGTCAATGTTCACGGGCCGCAAGTCAGTGGGATTGAACTGGAGCGCGGCGATTTCCTTTTTGATGCCGCCGATCAATTTGAATTTTTCCGCCGGGTCTTCAAGGAAGTTTTTGTAAAATGGCGGCTCGACTTCCGCGACGACCGGTAAATTTGTTATTTCGCCGGTCAATTCAACCGCGTTCGTCAGCGAGTCCGCGATGACCGCGCCGTAAAGCAGCGATTTATCCGCCGAATCCAGCAGCTTGTGCGCGAAAATCACCGACGGCAGGTTCTGGCTCTGCATTTTGATCAGGTTGTAATCGAAGCGCACCTTGCGCGCCTCAAACAGCGCCCCCGCGCACAGCACCGCTGTGATGCCGATGACGAGCACCGGGCGTTGCAGCCAGATATTTTCGATGCGCTCGCGCGTCGCGTCTTCGCTGGTTTTGTGGTCAATGACATTTTGCCGCCCGCGCAGCAGCATCGCCGGCAGCATCGTCATCATCGGGATGAAACAGATGAGCAGGCCGCCGCCGCAGATGATGCCCATTTCCTGTATGCCCTTGAAATTCGTGAACGCCATCGCCAGAAACGCACCCGCCGTCGTCAATGTGCCGGTGAAAATCCCCTGGCCGGTGAATATCATGGCCTTCGTCAGCGCCTGTTCCGCCGTTTTGCCGTGGCGCAATTCCTCCTCGTAGCGCGTGATCAGATGCACGCCGTAATCAATCGCCAGCCCGATGAGCATCGGCACGAACATGATCGTGAGGACGTTCAGATGCCCGACGGTCAGCGCCGTGAACGCCAGCGTGTAGCCGAAACCGACCACCAGGCAAATCGTCGCCTTCACCGGCCGTCCGGTTTCGTTGTAGCCGTAGATGAAGATCAGCGCGCACAAGACCAGCGACAGGATGCTGGCAAACGTCGCGTCCTTTTCCGATTGCGACATCTGGTCGTAATCCAGCACCGGCTCGCCCGTGATGCCGACGTTGACGCCGGGCACCTCCGTTTTTGTTTCCAGCACCAGCTCGCGCAGCCGGCCAATCGCATGGCCGTTCAAATCGTCCTGCGTCACGGCGGAATTGGTCGCGACAGTCGGCGGATGGGTGGTCAGCAGAAAAATCCTGCCGTTGGAAAACGTGATGTAGCTGTCCAGCACGCTGCTTTCACTGTTGCCAAATAACGTCATGACGTTGGGCGATGGCGGCACGCCGGGCCGTTGCAGCGAATCCGTAGCCTCTGTCACGATGCGCGTCAGCGCAGGCAGCGAATTGATCAGCGCGTCCGTGTCCGCGTTTGTATCCTGCGACGCGGTGCTGAACGCCGTGTTGATCTGCTCAAAAAAAGAATCAAGATTCGTCGTTCGTGTGAATTCCTGTATGAACGGCTGCGCGGCGTGCAACATTGACTTCAATTGCACCAAATCTGATTCCGATGCGTAGAGCAGCGCATTTGAACCCATCATCATCGGGCTTTGCGCAAAGAAAACGTCCTCGAAATAATTCGTCTCCCCTTGCAATTTCGCCCCCAGCCGCTCGACAAACTGCCGGTTCTTTTCAATGTCGCCGCTCTCCACGACCACCACCAGGTCGTCCTGCTGTGGAAACTCCTTTTCCAGCCGCAGAAAATTCTGATGATACTTCTGGTTCGGCCCGACGAGGTGGTCCTGGTTCGGGTCGAACACCAGATGGCCGTAAGGCTCCGGCAGCGCATAAACGACGCAGACGGCAAACAGCGCGATTTGCGACCAGAAAAACCAGCGCGGATGGCGGCAGACCGCCGCCGCCAGCCTGCCCAGCAGCCGCGCCAGAATGGAATCTTCGCTCAACGCCTTCATTTGTCAGGCTGCGCTCACGATTCCGCCGATGCAACGTTTGAACGGTTCACGATTCAACGGTTTGTTTCCGCCTCGACATAAACCGCCGTGCCGTAGCACAGCACCTCCGTGATGCCCTGCGCGATTTCCGTCGCGTCGTAGCGCACGCCGACCACCGCGTTCGCGCCGAGCTGCCCGGCGTGCGTGAGCATCAGGTTGTAGGCGTCCTCGCGCGCCCTCTCGCACATGTTCGTGTAGAGCGAAATGTTCCCGCCGAAGATGCTCTGGATGCTCGCGCCAAAATTTCCGATGATGGATCGCGAGCGCACGATGATGCCGCGCACCACGCCGAAGGATTTTGTGACGCGGAATCCGGGAAGCTCAAACGTCGTCGTTGTCAATGGATGTGTCAGACTCATAGTCCGACGATTGAACACCACCCTGCGCGGCGGCAAAAGAGAAAAGTTCCGCATTTGCGAATCAAAAAACAAAAACCGCCGGAACAATGCATTATTCCGGCGGCGTGTGAAACTGCGATTTGAAGTTGGATTACTTTGTCGGCGCAGGTTTTTTCTTGTTCGTCTTGCCGGTGGAGCGTTCGCTCTTGCGAACGTAGCCCATCGCCTCTGCGCCTGAAATTTATCGGCGTAATCGGCGGTTAAGAAGTTTTCGACACCTCA
>CAYPTV010000092.1:0-8990 GCA_964413505.1 uncultured Bifidobacteriaceae bacterium
GGCCATCAGCCAACCTCGAAATTTCATAACTTCGCTTTAATCAGCGTCTCCTTAAGCCGACATGAGGCGGCAACAGTGCCGGGGTGCAAATATATTTGCGGGGGGGGGTGCAAGTATATTTACATGGCGCTTGGCATTGTCTTTGCTTTGAGCATTGGACAGCCAATGTCCAACCCTCTTGTATCTGAATTTCCATCTAACCTTGTCTGTCCGTAAAGGCATGGGAAGATGGGACTGCCTTCCGGCCTGTAGGCCGGAAGGCAGTGGCGCGGACGAGTTCGTAACCCTCTGGCATTGGTCACTGACCAAGTGCGCGGCGTTCGTGCCTGTGTCCTAAACTCGAACCGTTGATTGAGCGGCCCACTAAAGCCAGCTCGCATTTGCAAGAAGGAGCCAGAACACTATGATCACTATCTACACGGGCTTGGATATTGCCAAGCTTAACCTGCAACTCCACCTCGCCGGTCGTGTCCACGACCTGCCCAACACCGCCGCCGGCCATCGCCGGCTGCTTAAACTCCTCGCCGCCCAGCCCGGCGCTCACGTCGTGTGCGAAGCCACCGGCGGTTACGAACGCGACGTCGTCGCGGCCCTGCATGCAGCCAAAGTAACTGTCAGCGTCCTGAATCCTGCCTGCGTCCGTCACTTCGCCCGGGCCACCGGCCAGCGCGCCAAGACCGATGACATTGATGCCGCCGTCCTGTCCGCCTACGGCCAGGCCTTGCAGCCCAAACCCACCGTGCCTCGCACCGAACAGGAACAGCAGTTGGCCGAATTGGTCCGCCGCCGGGTGCAAGTGGTGGAAGTATTAGTGGCCCAACGCCAGCAGGCCGAGCGTCTCACCGTGCCAGCCTTGCGTCGCCAAGCCCAAAGCCTCGTGCGCCAGCTCGAACGGGACGTGGCCCAAATTGAAGATCAACTCAAAGCCCTGCGCACACAAGCCGCCACACTGGATGAGCGGGTGCAAAAACTCGAAGCCATCACCGGCGTCGGCACCATCACCGCCCTGGGCGTGCTGGCGGAACTGCCCGAACTAGGCACCCTCAACCGCCGGCAATCCGCCGCGCTGGCCGGACTGGCTCCGCATCCGCGCGAAAGCGGCCAGTGGCACGGACGCCGCAACATCGGCGGTGGCCGCGCACCTGTCCGACGCGCCCTCTACATGGCCGCGCTCGTCGCCGCCCACACCAACCGTCAACTCAAAGAGTTTTACCAGCGCTTACGCGCTGCTGGCAAACCCGCCAAGGTTGCCCTCACCGCCGTCATGCGCAAACTCATTGTCCTTATGAACCACATCCTTAAAAATCCAAACTTTGCACTCCAAAATTAAATACCGTTGCTCCCCTAAAGTTGTGGCGTATGAAATTAAAAAATCTGATTCCACAACGCCAACACAAGCGATTGATCCGTCAGTTCGGTCAAGCAAAACTCGTAAAACTCCCGAACGGCCAGCACGAACTTTTAGGCGGTTCTGATAATGACAGGGCTGCTGCATTTGAATGGTCGTCGCTTTTCGCACATGAAATCGTGTTCACGCATTTCCATCGCGAACCTAAAACCCAATGCCGTTCCCGCAAAATTCTGTTCCCGTCCAGGCTTCAACCAGCGATGTGAACAATTTGGCATGGACTGAGGGTGTGAAGATCGTAACGTCTCTGCTGGCATGAAGCGGTGTAACAACAGAATTTTGCACGTTGACGGAGATTCATTTTTCGCCAGCTGTGAAATTGCTTTGGATCCGAGAATGGAGGGCAGGCTTGTTTGGGGATTATATCTATGACTCACCACTTGACGCGCGACGCGGAGGTGAGGCATGATTGCTTCCCGTGAGTGGTCAACACCAAAACAAGCCGGACGTGCCTTTTCGGAATGGGCGGCTTTGTTTCCTGATGGGATTTTTGTGAAGGCTGTCATTATTTACGCCGATGAGTCTGGCACGCATGACCGAACGGGAAATCATCATCGAGCAGCGCAGATGTTTGGCTTTTCTTTGGCGTATGTTGGGCGCTCGGCATCAGCTTCGCCGTGGTTTATAGTCGCATCACTCGCAAGCGTGGTTTGCGTTTGGTCGAGGATTGGGCGCGATTGCACCAGTTCACAGTTCAGAGCGTTCGTCAGCCATTGATTGTGCCGCTTTGGAAGACCGGTCGTGGTTTTTCATTTTTCCGTGTTGCGTTGCGAGACGGTTCCGGGATTGTTCGAGAGTGCTGGATGCGTTGCCGGGATTTTGCAGCAGCACCAGATTCAGTTGAAGTGATTTGGGATGAGAAATCGTAGGCCTAACAAGTCGCCGGAGCCTGAAACTGTATTGTTAAGTGGTATTCTTCAGTTGGTTCCCCCTTAGAACTCTAGTTTCAACTTACAGATCGCATTTGTTCGCCCTTTATTCATATCGGAGCGCATCAATCGGATCGAGCCGCGACGCTTTCCAAGCGGGATAGTAACCGAATGTTATTCCGACAGTCACCGACACGGCGACGGCGGCGATGATGGCGGGCACCGACGGCAGGGTCGGCCAATGTAAAAATGCCGTGACCATGATGGACACGCCGCGCCCCAGCAAAATCCCTATGATGCCTCCTGCCAGACAGAGCAGAACTGCTTCGACGAGAAATTGCCGCAGAATGTCGCTGGCTCGCGCACCGACCGCCATGCGGATGCCGATTTCGCGGGTCCGCTCGGTTACGGAAACGAGCATGATGTTCATGATGCCGACACCGCCGACGACCAGCGAAATCAAAGCGACAATCAGCAGCAGGTTGGTCATCACGCGGCTGGTTGACGCGAGCGCCTGTGAGATTTCGGTCAGGTTGTGAACCCGGAAATCGTCCAGCGTGCCGGGCTGGTTGTCCAGCTCGCTCGGTGGAATACGATGCCGCTCGCGCATCAGGACGGTGAGCTGGCGGACGGCCGCTGGAATGTCCTGCTGTGAATCGGCGGACATCCAAATGTCATCCATGTCTGCGAACCGCGTTATTTGGGGCGTGTCCGCCGCCTGAACCGCCGATGGTTGCGGATAAAGCTGCACCGATTGATTCGGATAAAGCTGGCTGATGGAATTAACCCCGCTGGATGCCGCCGCGCCGGAAGATTGTGAAGTTTGCCGGACACCGTTGACGCGAAACTTGACGGTGGTCCACGGAGCGACAATGAAATCATCCTGATCGCGTCCCATCATGTTCGGTCCTTTCGCGCTCAAGACGCCGACAACTTTCATCCCGACGTTCTTGACGCGGATTTCCTTGCCGATGGGAGATTCCCCGCCAAACAATTGTTTGACGATGGTTTGCCCGACGACGCAGACGGCGGCGGAACTGTGAACATCATCGTCGGTAAATTGTTCACCCTCGACCAGCGGCCATTGCCGGATAAGGAGATATTCCGCTGTTGTCCCCAGGACGTTGTTGGGACTCCAATTTTTATTCTGGTAAATGACCTGTGCGCGGCAGTCCACGCTGGGAGCGACCCATTTGATGGTGCTGCAATTTTCGCGGATGGCATCCGCGTCCGCCGGCGTCACCGTCGCTCCTCCGCCAGCGCCTGAATTAACGCCGCCAATGGTGATGTTTGCCGGATCAATCTGGATGACATTCGCGCCGAGGCTGGAGATGGTCTGTTCAATGGAATGGGAAGAGCCTTGTCCGATTTCCATCATCGCAATCACCGCGGCGATGCCGATGATGATGCCCAGACACGTCAGCACCGAGCGCATGATGTTCCGGCGCAGGGCGCGCAACGCCATCCGAAATGTCCCGTGAAAAGAATGGAAGACTTCATGCATGAGATCAGCGCCGGATTGTCGGCGGCAAAAATGGATTCAGCGTGCTGGCTTGCGGGCCGGAAATTGTGCCGACGACGACCTCCTGCCCTTCCTTCAAATTTTCCGCGACAATGGCGGTGTTCACGCCGTCTGTGGTTCCAATTTTCACCGCCACAGGCCGGACAAATTCACCGTCCTTTATCCAGACGGTTCCAGAAGATTCTTTCGAGCCTTGATTGTTTTTTATGTTGTTGGAAGACGGGTCAGCCTGGTTTTGAGACCGGGCGTCCGGTGATATTTGATCCGGTGAAGACGGCGACCAGCGCAACGCCGCATTGGGAACGAGCAAAACATCGGATTCTTTGCGCACTATAAAATGAACATTGGCCGTCAGGTATGGCAGCAAAAGGTTCTCCGGGTTTTCCGTGTTCACTTCGACGGTGAACATGACGACGTTTTGAGTCATCGTTGCGTTGAGGCGCACCTTCCCGACCGAGCCGATGAATTCCTTGCCGGGAAATGTGTCGCAAGTAAAAGTCACTGGCGCACCCGGTTTGATGCGACCGACATCCGCTTCGTTCACGCCCACCCAGATTTGCATCTTCGTGAGGTCTTCTGCAATGAGGAACAAACTGGGCGCATTCAGGCTCGACACCACCGTCTGACCAATGTTCACGCGCCGGTCAATGATGACGCCTTTGACCGGCGATTTGATGGTGCAAAAACCCAGATTGCGCTGCTGCCCGTCCACCGCCGCCTGCGCCTGCACCGTGTTTGCCTTGGCTTCTGCGAGCGCCGCTTCCGCCACGGAAACATCGGCTTTGGCCACTTCGTAATTGGCCTTGGCGGTGTCGGAATCAGAAACCGCCATCAATTTGGAAGTGGTCAGTGATTGCGCGCGATTCCACTCGGCTTCGGCTTGCACGAACTTGGCCTTGGATTGTTCGAGATTGGCGGCGGCGCTCAACACACCTGCCTGGGCTTGCACCAGTTGCGCGTTCGCCACGGCGAGGGCGGCATCGTAAACTGATGTGTCAATTTTTGCAAGCACCGCACCCTTTTCGACCACCGAACGGTAATCTATCGTCTTGCCGTCCGTATCCGTGCCGAAAGAGATGATCTGCCCCGCGACCTGCGCGCCCACGTCCACGACAGCCACCGGCTCAAGAGTCCCGCTGGCACTGATGGTCGCCGCCACATCACCTCCCTTCACAACCACCGTGCGAAAGGATAATTGACCGCCGCCCCGCTCGTGCCACCACCAGATTCCGATTCCTCCAGCGAGGATTAAGATGAGAATTACGATAAACGACTTTTTAAAATAACTTTGCATTGAGGCATCTTCCCATAACCTTCCTAATTAGTCAGTGCTGTAATTGATTTCGAGTCGTTTTGAACGGACGCCGGAATACACGAGCACGGCCAGCGTGAAAAGGATGAGGACGACCAGCGCCATCGGCACGGATGCGGAGGGCGTGGATGAAATCAGCAGGGTGAGCGGCACGGGCATGGAGTTGTCCGGCGCGGCGGCGAGTGGGCAGAGGGATTGAAGATAATAAATCAAACCCATCTTCTGAAGTGCTGCCGGGAGGAAAAGGTTGGCGCTTTCCCAGAGCAGGATGATGGTCGCCGGGACGATGGGATTGCGGAAGAGAAGTCCGGCGCAGAGGAAAACGCTGCCATAGGTGGCGCAAGCCAGCACGGTCACGCCCAGATAAGGCAGGAGATGCGCCGCAGTCGGATCGGAAAAGTAACCGGCCACTTCATCGTGGTTGAATTGCCAGAGCATGGCCATCCATTGCAGCGTGGCACTGGCGGTGAAGATGACAATTGTCGCGAGCAAGCCGGCGAGGTATTTTCCCGCCAGCCGGATTTCGCGCCGGACGGGTGTGAGCAGGTAGAAGTGGAGGCTTTTGTCGAGCATCTCGCCCCGAAACAGGTTTGTGAAAATTCCGACGCAGCCGAAAAAGACGGCCAGTCGCAGGAAATAAAACCGGAAGATGGTGGCGAAGATGAGAAGTTGCTGAGGAACCGTCTCTGGGTCGCTCCGCTCAATCTCGCGCACACGTCCGTTATTGAAGTGGAAGGTGAAATCGCTCCTGCCGTCGGTATAACGATAGAAGCCGCGTTCATTGACCCGTCCGCCTTCAACGGGGTGGTTCCAATTGCGTCGCTGGTAGGGTTCGCCAAGCTGTTCCAAGACGACGCTGTTGCTCATCCCACGGGTGATTGCAACCAGATTGGTCAGGGCGACTTGGTGCGTCTCGGCGATCCGGGCCAGCCGCGCCTGTTCGCGCGGGGCGTAAACGGAGTTGGCCGTGAACAGTAGCACCGGCGCGAGCGCGAACAGATATATCCACAGGCCGCGCCGCGAGAAAAAGGTCTTCCAGATTTCCAACCGGACGATGGCGAGGATTTGCGCCCACTGGGAGGTGTTCATTTAGACGCCTCCTCGCCGCCGACCAGATATTGATAGACGGAGTTCACGTTGTCATCCGCCGGCGCGACGCCTTCGATGCGAATATCGGCGAGCGCCAAATGATTTAACTGCCGGTAAAACCGGTCGGCATCGCGCGTCTGCACGAGCAGCCCGCTGCCGTCGGGAAGGATTTGCGCGGCCACGACGTGCTCCTGCTCGAATACTTTGGCGGCGAGTGCGCCGGGGCGGTCGCAGCGGATCAGAATTTGTATGGGATGCTCCTGAATCTCGGTGCGCACGCCGTGAATCTGCCCTTCGGCCACGACATAGCCGCCGGTCAGCAGGATGACGCGGTCGGAAATCAAATCTACCTCGTGCAGGACGTGGCTGGAAACGATGACGTGTCGGCCCTCGTCCGCCCACTGGCGGAACAAGGCAATCGTTTCGGCGCGAACCAGCGGATCAAGGCCGTTCAGCGGTTCGTCCAGCACGAGCACTTTCGGGTCGTGGGCAATCGCCTGGGCAAGTTTGATGCGCTGCCTCATGCCTTTGCTGTAAGCCGCAATCTTTCGGTCGGCGGCATCGGTGAGGCCGACTTGTTCGATGGCCTTTCCAGCCAGTTCCATGCTCTTCTCAGACGAATAGCCGAAAAACCTGAGAAAGGATTGGATGAATTGAAATCCGGTCAGGCCTTTGGGAAAGGAATCGAATTGAGTGGAATAGCCGACAAGGCGAAACAACTTTTCCGGCTCGGACGGTGTTATGCCCAGCACGCGAATTTCTCCGTAAGTCGGACGGACGAGGCCGGTCATCAGGTTCATCAGCGTCGTCTTGCCGGAGCCGTTGGGGCCGACGAGGCTGGTGATGCCCGGAGGAATTGAGAGTGTGACGCGGTTGACGCCGAGCACTTCGCCGTAGAAGCGCGAGACGTTGTCCAGGGTGATGTTCGCGCTGTCGCTCATTTGATCACCTCGAAGGGCTTGATGCGTCTGGCAAGCAGCCACAGGCAGAGGAGGCTGGTCACGCCGAGGACAATCCATGCGCTGGACACGGACATTTCGGTGCCGGTGTTGTATCGAAACAGGTAGGACCAGATGGTGTGCGCGACCTGGGTCAGGTCAATCAACGCGCCATAATTCGTGCGCATCAGGCTGTTGATGGCCGTGCCGAAACCCGCTCCGGCAAAAATCACGCCGAGCACCAACGCGCCCGCGCCAATCTTCCATTTAACCCAGGCCGAAAGCGCCAGCCCGATGAGTGAGAGGACGATTATCCAGACGAGCAAGCCGAGAACGATGGCACCGGCCAGCCAAAGATTTGCCGTCATCCAATCCCAGCCTACGATGCTGGCTTGAATCGCAAAGAGCACCACGCCCGGAATCCAGGTGATGAGCGAAAGCAGAACCAGCAGGACGCTGATCCTGCCGCCGACATATTCGGCGCGCGAAAATGGCCGGCTGAAATAAAGCGGCATCGCGCCGTTGGCAAAATCCGGATTCACCAGAACCGGCCCCACAAATGCCGTCAGCAGATACGCCAGCGCGCCCTGAACGATGCTGTAAAAATAGAAGAACCGGCCATCCACATGGGGAATCTGCGACGCAGGGATTCTGAACAGCGCCAGAAACGCCGGGTTGTGCGAAAGATAAATATAAGCGGCGCAGACAAGCGGATAGAAAAGGCAGCCGATGATAAAGAGCAGCAGAAATTTCAGATGAAACACCCGCGCGAAACCGAACCGCGCCAGCACGAGAAAGCGCGACCAGGCCGGAGTTCGTGGTCCGGTGTAATCTTTGTAGGTATGTTTGTGAACGGCCATGTCAAACCTCCATCGCCTTCATGAAAATGTCCTCCAGCGTGTCGCGCCGGTAATTGAGCCGCCGCAATTGCAAATCACGCCCGGCTGCAACGCGGTAAATTTCGCGTAAATCAAATTCCTCCGGCACAACCGCCTTGAGCCGCCCGCCTACCACCGCAGAACACTGGCAGCCGATGGCGACCAGCGTCTCGGCAAAACCCGAGTCGTCACCGTGCGTCTGGATTTCCACAAAACGCTTGTTAGTGCGCCGTTCGCTTTCCAAGTTTGAGTGATGGACGATGCTGCCCTGTTTCAAAATCAGCACGTCCTCGCAAGTCTCCTCGACGTCGCGCAATAAATGTGAACAGAGGAGGATGTGCATCTCGCCAGAATCTTTCATGTCGTGGATGAGCTTGATCATGCGCGTGCGAGCCGCCGGGTCGAGGCCGTTCGTCGGTTCGTCGAGGATCAAGAGGCGGGGGCCATGCACAATCGCCTGGGCGAGTTTCGCGAGCTGCCTCATGCCAAGCGAATAGGTTCCCAATGGGCGGTAACGCGCCTCGCCGAGTCCGACATAAAACAAGACCTCGTGCGCCCGTTCCAGCGCGGCTTCCTTGGCCAGCCCGGATAATTCGCCCATCATCCGCACAAACGACACCGCCGTCATGTCGGCGATCAAGGAGTCGTTCTCCGGCATGTAGCCGACGAGCGTGCGGACCTTGTCCGCTTCCGCGCGGATGTCGTGTCCGAGAATCCTCGCCGTGCCGGAGCTGGCCGGGCAGAAACCCAGCAGCGTGTGAATCAGGGTGGATTTGCCGGCACCGTTGGGACCGAGCAGGCCGATGATGCGCCCTGACAGGGCGATGCGGAGACATTTCAAAATCTCCCGCTCGCCGAAATGCACGGTCAGATCATCCAGTTCAATGACAGGTTGCACGTTATCGTTGGATCTTTTTCCGATGATTCCTTGAACTTTAACAACTGATGTTTTGTATATTGCCAAGACGAATTGC
>CAYPTV010000093.1:0-8897 GCA_964413505.1 uncultured Bifidobacteriaceae bacterium
CCGGCTTCGTGGCCGTGATGGGACTTGATGAGTTTGGCGCAAAACAACGGCACGACCGTCATCGCGACCAGATACGAGGCGAACAATGAAAGAATCACCGCCAGCGCGAGCGCCATGAAAAGAAATTTGCTGACGCCGTAAAGAAATATCACCGGAAAAAAGACGACGACCGTTGCCAGCGTCGCCGCGAGCACCGGCAGCGCGACTTCACGACCGCCGCGTTCGGCGGCAATTTCGGGTGGCTCGCCCATTTCAATGTGGCGGAAAATATTTTCGAGGACGACCACGGAATTATCAATCAGCCGCGAAAACGCCAGCGCCAGGCCGCCGAGAATCATCGCGTTGATGGTGCTGTCGCCCATGGACAACGCGATGAACGCCGCGAGCGCCGAAAGCGGAATCGAAAGAAACACCGCGAGCGTGGCCCGCACGCTGCCGAGAAAAATCAAAATCATCACGCCGGTCAGCACGAGGCCGATCAAGCCTTCGTGGATCAAGTTTTCAATGGCGTTGCGCACGAAAACGGACTGGTCGAAGACAACTTTTGTCACGAGTTGCTTGGGCATGTCAAACAAATGAGCAACCGCTTCTTTGATGCCGTCCACGACGGCGATGGTGTTCGCATCGCCGCCCTGTTTCATCACAGGCAGATAAACCGAAGGCTGGCCGTCCACCCGCACCACGTTATATTGGATTTCCGAACCGTCCACCGCGTGACCGACATCGCCGACAAGCACGGAAGCGTTGCCAATCGTTTTCAACGGCACTTGGTTGATGTCCTTCATGTCGTTGATCTGGCTGTTGACGTAAAGGTTGTAATCGTAAGGGCCGATTTTTACGTCACCTGCGGGCAGGATTAAATTCGCCTCGTTCACGGTGCGAACAACGTCCATGACGCTCAATTGGTGCGATTCCAATTTCAGCGGGTCCACATAAACCATGATTTGCCGGTAGCGTCCGCCGAACGGCTGCGGCACGGACGCGCCCGGCACGCTGGCGACTTGATTACGCACATCAAACTGGCCGAGGTCGCGAAGCTTGGACTCGCTCAAACCTTCGCCTTTCAATGTGATTAAACAAACCGGCAAGCTGGAGGCATCGAATTGTAAAACGACCGGCGGCAAAGTGCCGGGCGGCAGTTTCCGCAAGTCAGCCATCGCCAGATTTGCAATGCTCGTGACGGCGGAATCAGCGTTGAAGCCAGGCTGAAAATAAATTTTGATCAAGCTTACGCCCGGCAGCGAGCGCGATTCGATGTGATCCACGCCGCTGGCGAGCGTAAAAAATCTTTCAAAGCGCCCGGTGATGTCCGTTTCGATTTGTTCCGGTGGCATTCCGTTAAAGAACGTCGCCACCACCACGACTGGAATTTTGATCGGCGGAAACAGATCCACCGGCATTCGAATCAGGCTCGTCACGCCGACCACGCAGGTGATGAGGCAGATGACGATGATGAGATAAGGCAGGCGGATTGCGAAGCGTGACATGCGGATGAAATGAGTTCAGGTTTTCGAAGACAACGGGGATTTTATTCGCGAAATGTCCCTTTTTATTTTTCATCGCTCATGGCAATCGCGAGCAGCTTGGGTTCGACTTTCTGGCCGGCCTGAAATCCCGCGCGGTTGCCGACGAGCACCAGGTCGCCCTCGTTCAAACCGGAGAGGATTTCGAATTTGTCCGACGTTTCCAAACCGAGTTTGACCGTGCGTTCTTCTATTTGATTGTCGTGATTGACGACATAAACCGCTGGTGTTTTTTCACCAGAAACCGCTTCGGTGGGAACGGCCAGCGCCTGAAGATGTTTTTCAACCTTCAAAACCACCGTGGCATACATCCCCGGCACCAGTTCCAGATTTGGATTCGGCACTTCGATTTCCGTCATCATCGTGCGGGTGTTGTCATCTACGTCATGAGTAAAACGGGAAATTTTTCCGGTGAAAGTTTTGCCATTGAGAGAATCCACGCGCACTTCAACGGAATCGCCAAGTTGAACATCTTTCACATAATCCACCGTGACGGGAAAATCGAGCCGCAGCCGGTAATTGTCCGAAACGCGCACGAGCGGCAACGCTTGCGTGTCCGAAGAAGTGCCGGCCTGAATCAGCGTGCCGGGATCGGCGTAACGGTGCGTGACCACGCCGTCAAAGGGTGCGGTAATCTGCGTGTAACTGACCATCGTCTGAAATTTTTCAAAGTTGGCTTTCGCGGCGGCAATGGCGGCAGCAGCCGTCAAATCATTTGCCTGGGCCGTGTCCAGGTCTTGTTGGGCAACGAGATTGGGATGGTCTTTATTGACTGACAACAACCGCGTGCAAATCAAATGCGCGTTGGTGTAATCCGCCCCGGCTTTCTGCTCGGCGGCCTGGGCGTTCTCCAATTCAGCCTGCAATTCCGGCACTTCGAGCGTGGCCAGAAGTTGCCCGGCCTTGACCGTGTCGCCGAAATCCACGTTCATTTTGCCCACATAGCCGGAAACTTTGGCGTGCAGTTCCACTTCTTCATAGGGACGAAACTCCGCCGCCATCGTCACTTGTTTGAACAAATCTTCGCGTGTCACTTTCGCCACGCCCGCCGTTGGCGCGAAGTTCAAGCCGGCACTCGCGGGAGCTTGCGCGCGCGCGCGATGCGCCGCCCACAACACTCCGAGGATGATGACGATGGCCGCCGCCAAAATTTTGAAAAAACTTCCGAAACGGGATTTTGCAATTTTGAAATTCATGGGCGGCAGAATTTTTTAGTTTTTAGACAGGGGTAATTTGACGCGGAAACAACTGCCGCTGCCGACCGTGCTTTGCACCTCCACTTCCGCGCCGTGTGCGGTGCAAATGGATTTGACGATGGAAAGTCCAAGCCCCGCGCTTTCGGAATCGGCGGAACGAGCCTTATCCACACGAAAAAAACGCTCGAAAATATGCGGCAGCGCGTCCGGCGGAATGCCGATGCCGTTGTCTTTCACTTCCAGCACGGCATGGCCATTGACGCCATGAACGCGCAGTTGAATCGCGCCATTTTCCGGCGTGTATTTGATGGCGTTGTCGAGCAGGTTCACAACGACTTGCTTCAGCCGGACATGGTTGCCTTTTACAAACATCGGCTGGCTGGCGTCGCAGGAAATGGAAATGCCTTTGTCCTCGGCCAGCAGGTTCATTTGCCCGACGGTGGTTTGGGCGAGTTCGGTCAGATCGAAACGAGTCCATTCGGTTTGCGCTTCGCCGTCATCGAGGCGGGAAAGCGTGAACAATTGCTCCACGATTTTTCCCAAATGCACGACTTCTTCGAGCAGGCTGGCCGCGCGTTCGCGCAATTCCGAATCAAGTCGGGCGTCACAAGCGAAATTTTCCAGTTCACCGCGCAGGATCGTGAGCGGCGTGCGCAAGTCATGCGAGGCGTCGGCGACAAACCGCTTTGAATTTTGAAAGGCGTCGTCCAGCCGCGTGATCATGCGGTTGAGCGAAACGGACAGCCGTTCCAGTTCATCGCCGGTGCTGGAGACCGGCAGACGCTCGCTCAAATTGTGCTGTGTGATCCGTTCGGCGGCCTGTGTGATTTGTTCGACCGGCGTTAATGCGCGTCGCACCAGCAGATACCCTCCTCCGGCGATGATGAAGATTGCCAGTGGCAAACCCCAGGCGAGCTGCAAAAACAAACGGTCAAGCATTGTTTCGACCGGATCAAGCAGTTCGCCGAATTCTACCAGATAATCTGGATTGCCGGAGGATTTGAAATTCAACGCGGCGATGAGCAAGGTTTTGCCGCCCGACAATTTCAACTTGCGATAAGATTCCGTTTCCGACGACGGCGAGAAAACAGGAACTTCCGCCGGATCAAAACTGCCGTCATCAGGCGTGCCGGAGACATAAACCTGCGTGCCATCGGTGCGCGTGATGCGGATGAAACGGTCGTTGATTTCCGGCTTATACCAGTCCTTTGTCTGGCTGGCGACGTAGCTCTCGCCGGTTTGTTTGACGTGAACCAGAAGCGTATTCGCAATCTGGCGCGTGCGGCGGGACTGCGATTCCGCCAGGTCTTTTTCCAAAAAATGCCGCAGGTCGAGATACAACACCGCGCACAGCAACAAAAAAATTCCGGCGAGCAAGCCGGCATACCATGCGACCAGTCGGAAGCTGATGGAGCGTGTGTTCATGTCTGCGACCCGTCGTTCAGGCTGTAGCCGACGCCGCGCACTGTGCGCAGCAGTTTGACGGGAGATGCGTCGTCCACTTTTTCCCGCAAATGCCGCACATAGACATCCACGATGTTGGTCAATCCTTGGAAGCTTTGATCCCAGACGTGCTCAATGATCATCGTGCGAGAAAAGACGCGGCCCGGATTTGTCGCCAGATATTCGAGCAGTGAGTATTCCTTGGCGGTGAGTTCAATTTTTTTTCCGGCGCGTTTCACATTTTGGGAAAGCCGGTCAATTTCCAGGTCGCCCACGCGCAGCACACTGTCACGGTTGACCGGGCCGCGCCGCAACAATGCCTTCACCCGCAGAAGCAGTTCGGCAAAGGCAAAGGGCTTGGTGAGGTAATCATCCGCGCCCATTTCAAAATTTTTTATCTTGTCGGCCATGCCGTCGTGGGCCGTGAGTATGAGGATGGGAACGTGATGGTTTTTGCGCCGGACCCTTTCAAGGATTTCCGTGCCGGTCAGTCCGGGCAGCATCAAATCCAGGATGATGAGGTCGTAATCGTAGGTGCTGGCGGCTTCCCACGCGCTTTGGCCGTGGTGATGGGCATCCACGGCATAGCGCTCCGCCTTGAGGCCGCGCACGATGATGCCGGCCACTTTCTTTTCGTCTTCCGCAAGCAGGATTCGCATAAACGATGTTGTTTCGACAATGGAATAGACCAAACGTTTATTAAAATGGTGTAAAGACTTGATTAAAAATCATTCAGAAACCACGCCGCCCCGCCCTAATCGCATTTTAATCAGTCATTCATATGATTTTAATTTTCCAATGGTAAATCAGCTTGAAAGGTCATTAAATTTTGTGCCGAATAAATGGGATTACATAGCCCGTCTTGAAGCGGAGATAATGCAACTGCATGGTTGCGGCGCGATTTGGCATAAGACCGTGCATGTCCATGAAGTGTTGCGCGATCAAACCGTCTGGAAAGGCGAGGTTGAAGTTTTTAATCTGAAGGGACACCCCAAGGCAAAACGCTGTTATGGCTGGTCGCATCGTAACGGCAAAAACGACATAGGCGGACGGTTTGTGACCGTGCTGGAAATCCCGCCGGTTAAATCCGCCATGACCGCCGTGCGAACTTGCATTATAGCGGGCGACGGGAAACGGCGAAATGCGATGAATGCACTGCTCCAAGCTGAACAAGAAGTGCTGGCACAGAAAAAAGTCCCCTAAACTTGGGCTTGCAGGATCATTACAGGAAGGTTTGGATCACCACAAAACCGCCAGATAAACAGCCACGGCCAATCCGGCGATTACGAGAAATCCCGCGACTAAAAAGGTGAAAGCCAGCCCGTATGCCTGCCTGAACTGGCCACGATCCAGGGCTTTGACATAACGATGATGCCGGATGGCGGCAAAGAGGTTGACCAATACGCCGGCTACAATCAGGGCAATGCCGACGGGAAGTGAAATGCCGTTGACGGGCTGCGCCACCGCCATTTTGTTGTTCAGCGCCAACTCCCGCAAAAAAAGCCCGAAACGGGCAACCACAAAACCGAAGGCCATGAACGCGATGCCGGTTCTGATCCAGGCAAGAAAGGTCCGTTCGGCGGCCATGTAAATGCGCGGATCCGCGGGGGAATCGTGATTCTCATTCATGGTAATGCACAATCCGAAAATAGCACCAGTCGGACGGATTTCCATTTTATTATGAAAATCGTGCGGGCATCACACATACCGCCCCTGCCGGCAGGATGGCACAAGCGGAACTCCGGCTGATCCGGTCGCCATTTTGCTCGCATGGGTTTGGATTACTGTGTCAATTCTCACCGTTGTCGTGTTACGACAGGGTTATATCCGACACGGACTGGGTTAATTCGATGACGGTGAGGGTTAACATCTTCATGGTGTTAATTAACACGATGATCGTGGAGGTTAACACCGACGCTGTGTTAGTTCAAAACGACCGTCACCCGGCAGAAAATGCATGGCTTAAGGACGGGAAAAGGGATGAAAACGCGGGATTCCCCGTTCACGGAACCCGGCCTTCCGTTGCACGAATATGTGCAACGAGATGGGCGAATGAGGAAGGGGGCGGTGCATGTTAAAATAAACCGAATGGCGGATTAAAATTCATTCAGAAACTTACAATCCGGACAAAACTGTGGGAAAATTGAAACTATGAAATATATTTGCACTTTGATGTTAATTACGGCAGCCGCATTTTTGTCAGGCTGCGTCACCGGAAGGAACAGTCTTGTTCTCGACACAGTGGGGCCGGCATGGTCCCAGCCCGTGGAGGCAAGTTCAACTTTGACCAATGGCACGCTGGTGGTTTATTCCGCCTTCAGGATAAGCGCTGATTTTGACGAAAGCGATCCCCGTAGACCGGAGTATTCCGACTATAAGATTTTCTCCACCGATGGAAATCTGCTGCAGAAAGTCCATAATAAATCGGGAACCATTCTTCAAGATGTAGTTCCAGTGGAACTTCCGCCCGGAAATTATAATGTTGTTGCGCGCGCCAACGGCTATGGATATGTGACCGTTCCGGTAATGATTGCGGCGCAACAAAAGACCGTCCTGCACCTTGAAGGTGACAATTCGTGGTCGGAACAATCCGTGTTCAACCAGACCAATGCCGTGCGTTTGCCGGATGGACGAATCGTTGGCTGGAAAGCTGCGACCAATTTTTGATCTCACGGTTCCCTCCTTTACGGAATTACTTTTCTATTCGCATGCGCCGTATGCTGCAAAGTCAAAGAGACATGTTCATGTCAGCTTGGTTACAAACGTGTGACAACCGTTGGACGGCCGCGCGATATTGGCGGGTCGTGGATTCTACACAACCGTTTCGCCTTTGCAGGCATCCCGGCTAAATCACCCGACATTCCTAACCGTCCTGGAAACGCAGCGTGCCAATGGTCAGCAACGCTTCACGGCCATAATGGTCAGCAAAACAATGAAGACTCCGGCGAATTCGCCAAGCCTCAAGTTTTCTGACGCTGTTTGTTCCGGAGTATTGGGGCCGGCCGGGGCTGGTGGCGTGGCGGCCACAGCATTGGTGTCGGTCGTGGATGCGGCTGGCTCGGTGGATGCGGTGGATGTGCCTGTTTTGGTGCTCATCGTGGCGGATTTGCATCCCACGATCAGTGTCACGGCTACGAATATGATTGGAATGATTTTGCGCATGGTATGCATGGTGTTTCAGACATGTATAATTGGATTGTTTAACCGTCCTTTCTCCCGCGCCGCATATAATCAAACCTGTGAATTTCAATCAAGCGTTTTTTGTTTTCCCTGAAAACGGGGCTTTGTGGGAAAGCATTTGCCGAGAGTGACGAGCCGAGGATGACGATGAGGACGAGGATGAGAGGGCAATTGTTAGCCAGAATTGAAATGCCATTTGCGGCGCGTGTTGTTGCCGCGCAGAACGCTGCAAACAATGGATTCATTTTTCCCACGAACCAAGTGTGGATGGACTGGCGGGTTTGACCCTTGAACTGCGGGCGCTGACGATGCGGAGCGTCAGGTAAGTGTCCTTGTCCCCCGCCTTTTCAGCCAGCAGGCCGACCACACCGCCGCACACCAGCAGCGGTGAACGCGGCGCGGTGACAACGAGTGTGATGTTGAATGCGTCGTCGTTGTTCAGTTCGAGCCGCATGGGAAAATAATAGGCGGGTGCATGGGACGGCAGTCCCCAGATTGCAGGGTCAGCCGGCGCAACGCGATCCGACTGGACCTCCATGCTGGCCTGCACACCAACGTTCCAAACCACGGACCAGACGGAGGGTATGTTCACGATCCTCAAAAAAATATCATTCAAACCTCCGGTCTGCTGGGCGATGTCGGAATAAGACAACAGCGCCGGAATCATGCCGCTGAGAGCGCGTTCTTCGCCGGAAGTCAGATGGACAGTCCGTGCCAGAATCCGGCTTTCGCGGGTTTCTGCCTCGTTGAACGGTGTGTCGCGAAACTTGAACCCGCCCTGCGTGCCTGTTTGAACCATCCGGTAGAGGGCGGCGGCGGCGCGATCAAGGCCGATTCCAAGGGTGCCTTGATCCACGGTGAAACGGGCGGATTTGTCCTGTTGCACCGATGCGCGGCCGCCCTGCCCCGGTTCAATGAACGGACCGATGGATCGCATGCTGACAAAAACTGGCGAGGATGCGAATTCAAATTTATTGCCGCAGGAAGAATATAAAATCACCGGAGCACCTGAGCCTGCCGGTTTTTCATTCGGGCCGGGTTTGACCGCCTGAAGGTAAAGCAGCCATTGTGTGCGGCGTGCGCCCTTCTGGGACAGCGTCACCAGCGCGGTGACCGAGTCGCCGGGATTGACCTTGCCGCCTGTCGCGGCGGGAGGATCAAATGTTTGAAGCGGGATATGATTTGCCTTCGCCACGACCGCCACCGCCGGAAATGGTGAGACCGGCCCAAGCTTGGGGAACGGGCCGGGCACCGTGCCGGCTCCGAAGATCGCGGTCCCAAACAAAATAAAGGCAACGCAGAAGAGCCGCATCATAAAGGCAGGACAGATTTTTTTTGACTGATGCAGCTTGGAAATTTGAAGCGGGCCAATTCCATGTTCAACGGGTTTCATCGGAAACAGCAGATTTCAAAAATTCCTCTTTCGCGGATTTTGCCTGCCATGACAGGCCGGCAAATGAAAAGGCCGCGTTTGTCTTTTGCAAGCGTGTTAAAAGATAATTCACATCTGACTCATTGTTTTAAGGGTTGAAGAAAAAAGGTTGGCTTGCGGGTT
>CAYPTV010000094.1:0-8878 GCA_964413505.1 uncultured Bifidobacteriaceae bacterium
GAACGATTTTCGCCCAGTCCGCCTGGCGGAACTGCGGCCACTCGGTGCAAACGACGACGGCTTCCGCGCCGGCAAGCGCGGTCGAAATGTCAGCCGCCAGCACAACGGAATTTAAATCGGGCGGCAGTATTTTCACCGCCGGATCAAAGGCGGAAACCTCCGCGCCGACTGCTAGAAGCTGCCGGCACAATTCCACGGCGGCGCTGCGGCGGAGCGTGTCGGTATTTGTCGTGTAAGTGAGTCCAAGGATGGAAATCCTTTTGCCGCGCAAATCGCCGAGGCGCGATTGCAATTTTTTGAACGCCCAGCCGCGATGAAGGTCGTTGCTTTGCTTGATCGCCGGAATGACGGAAATTTTTTCGCCGTTTTTTTCGGCGAGTTTTGTCAATGTCACGACGTCACGCGCGAGCGTGCCGCCGGCGAACGGGCCACCGGGGCCGAGATACGCCTTTGGCCCGATGCGCGCTTCGCTTTTGAGTCCGGTGGAAACTTCCTTCGCGTCCGCGCCGGTGTGTTCGCAGAGGCGCGCGACTTCGTTGATGAATGTGATGGAAAGCGCGAGGAACGAATTGAGCGCATGCTTGACCATTTCCGCCGACTCGGTGCGCATGAAAATGATCTGCGGCGTGAACGGCCCGAACAATTTTTCGAGCACTGGCTTTTTGGCGTCGTCGCGGATGCCGACGATGACGCGCCCGGCCTTTTCAAAAGATTCAACGGCTTTGCCGAGACGCAAATTTTCGGGCGAGCAGGCAAAATGAAACTGCGAAAATTCCTTTTCCAATTTGGCGCAAGTGCCGACGGGCAATTGCGCGGAAATCAAAACAAGAGCGCCTTTTGGCAAATGCACCAGCGCTTTGCGAAGATTCGCCAAAACAGATTCCACGTCGGATTCGTCGTTCTCATTTACGGGCGTGTCGTAGCAGAGCCATAAAATGTCCGCGCTGGCGCAGGCGGTTTTTGCGTCGGCTGTGAATGAAAGTTTTTTGGCGGCAATTCCGGCGGAAATCAAATCGTCCAGTCCCGGCTCCAAAAGCGGCGCGCGACCGGAATTTAATTTTGCGACGTTCGCAGCGTCGAAATCCAGTCCGACAACTTGAAAATGCTTCGCGCAGCACGCGGCGGTGACGCTGCCGAGATGCCAGAGGCCGAGGACGGTAATTTTCATCGGCGATCAAGAACCCATTGGTTTTCCTGCAGCCATTTGAGTGTGCGGACGATTCCTTGTTCAATCGTCAGCGTGGTTTTCCAGCCGGTGGCGCGGACTTTTTTTGTGTCGAGGAAAATGAACGGGTTGTCGCCGACCCAGCCGCGCGGGCCGCCGGAATATTCCAGCTTCGGTTTCAGACCGAGCGTGCGGCAGATGATGGCGATGGAGTCGTTGACCTGGACATATTCGTCGGTGCCGAGGTTGTAAAGCTCGACGCGATGCTTCGCCCTTTTTGCGGTGCCGAGATGGATGACGTGAAGCATTGCGTCCACGCAATCGCCGATGTGCAGATAGCTTTTGCGTTGCGAGCCGTCGCCAAGAACTTTTAGGAATTCCGGATGGTCGAGCAGTTGCTTGTAAAAATCAAAAACGTGGCCGTGCGTGTAGCGTTCGCCAAGGATGGAAACGAACCGAAAAACGTAGGCCTCAAAACCGTAGCCTTCGCAATAGGCATGAATAAATCCTTCCGCAGCAAGTTTGGACGCGGCGTAAAGCGACGTCTGGATTGGAAACGGCGCGTCTTCGGGCGTGGGAATTTTTTCCGCCTCGCCATAAACGCTGCCAGTGGAGCTGAACGCGATTTTTTTTATGCCGCCCGCGCGCATGGCTTCGAGGACGTTGAAGCTGGCGAGCGCGTTCTGCTGAAAATCCTTGCCAGGATGGTCGAGGCCAAAGCGCACGTCGGCGTTGGCGGCGAGGTGAAAAACAAAATCGCAGCCGGCCATCGCCTTCGTCAACGCGGGCAAATCAAGATTGTCGCCACGAACCAGCTTGAAATTTTTATTCCTCAGCGCGCCGACAAGGAATTTTTCCTGGCCGGTGGAAAAATTGTCCCAGCCGACCACCGACTTGCCGTCGGCAAGCAGGCGGTCAACCAGATTGCTGCCGATGAATCCCGCCGCGCCGGTGATGAAAATCTTTTCCATTGATCAGTAGGCGCGGAGTCTAGCGCGGGCCGCCTGCGTTCGCCAGTTTTTTTCCGGAAACCAATCACGTCTTGCTTGACGCAACGCGGCGGCGGTCACAACCTTGTGGATGAAAATGATTCGGGACTCGCACTTATGAGCATTGCCATTGTCACTGGCGCCGCCGGATTGATCGGGTCGGAAAGCGTCAAACGCTTCGCGCGCAAAGGCTTCAAGGTCGTCGGAATTGACAACGACCTGCGCCAGTGGTTTTTCGGCAAGGAAGCCTCCACGCTCGGCAACCGCAAAAAACTTGTTTCAACCATTCCCAATTATGAACACCACGACTTCGACATCCGCGACCGCGCCGCCGTCGAAAATCTTTTCAAGAAACTCGGCAAAGAAATTGCTTTGATTGTTCACACCGCCGCGCAGCCGTCGCACGACTGGGCCGCGCGCGACCCGCACGCGGATTTTTCCGTGAACGCCACCGGCACTTTGAATCTGCTCGAAGCGACGCGGCAATTTTGTCCCGAAGCGGTTTTCATTTTCACCTCCACGAACAAAGTTTACGGCGACACGCCGAACCGTCTGCCGCTGGTCGAACTGGAAAAGCGATGGGAAATAAAACCCGGCCACGAATACGAGCCGGGCATTTCCGAAACGATGAGCATTGACCAGACGAAACATTCGCTTTTCGGCGCGAGCAAGGTTGCGGCGGATATTTTGGTTCAAGAATACGGGAATTATTTCGGCATGAAGACCGCGTGTTTTCGCGGCGGTTGCCTCACCGGGCCGGCGCACGCGGGCACGGAGCTGCACGGATTTCTCGCTTATTTGATGCGCTGCACCGTGACGGGCAATCCGTATCGCGTGTTCGGCTACAAGGGCAAGCAGGTCCGCGACAACATCCACAGCCATGACCTCGTGGAAATGTTCTGGCAGTTTTTTCAAAAGCCGCGCTCCGGCGAAGTCTATAACGCCGGCGGCAGCCGCCACTCGAACTGCTCCATGCTCGAGGCGATTGATGAGTGTGAACGCATCAGCGGCAAAAAATTGAAATGGACTTACGTCGAGGACAACCGCATCGGCGACCACATCTGGTGGGTCAGCGACGTGCGGAAATTCCAGTCGCATTATCCGGACTGGAAATTTCGCTACGGCCTGAAGGAAATTCTGACCGAAATCCACGCTGCGTGCATCGCGTGAAATGAATCCGCCCGAAAGCATTTTGATCACCGGCGGCGCGGGCTTTGTCGGCAGCAGCCTCGCGTTGCATCTCAAAAATAATTTCCCGCGCACGCGAATCGTTTGCATGGACAATTTATACCGGCGCGGCTCGGAACTGAATTTGCCGCGACTGCAAGCCGCTGGCATCGAATTTGTCAAAGGCGACATCCGCCACGCGAACGAGTTTCCTGCCGGCCTGTTTGAATTTCTCATCGAATGTTCCGCCGAGCCTTCCGTGCTCGCGGGCTACGGCGAATCGCCGGATTATTTGATGGAGACGAATTTGATGGGCACTTACCGCTGCCTCGAACAAGCCCGGCAGTGGCAGAGCAAAACCATCTTTCTTTCCACCAGCCGCGTGTATCCGATTTCCGTTCTCGAAAAACATCCGTGGACGGAACAGCCGACGCGCTTCGCGTGGAACGACGTTCCCGGCGCGGCGATTTCCCCGCGCGGCGTGACGGAAAATTGCGCGATGACCGCCGCGCGTTCGCTTTACGGCTGGACAAAATTCGCGAGCGAAAGTTTGATCGAGGAATATCGCAGCGGCTTCGGTTTGCGTGCCGTCACGAACCGTTGCAGCGTCATCGCCGGCCCGTGGCAGATGGGCAAGGTGGATCAGGGCGTCGTCGCGCTGTGGGTGTTCCGGCACTATTTCGGCAAGCCGCTCAAATACATCGGCTACGGCGGCGCGGGCAAGCAGGTGCGCGACATGCTGCACGTCGCCGATTTGTGCGATTTGGTTGCGGAGCAGATTTCTAATTTTGAAAAATGGGAAGGTTGGCTCGGCAACGTCGGCGGTGGACTGGAAATTTCCGCTTCGTTGCTGGAACTCACCGCGCATTGCAAGAAAATCATCGGGCGCGAAGTGCCGATTGCCGCCGAAATGGAAAACCGCCAGGCGGATTTAAGAATTTTTCTCGCCGACGGTTCAAAATTATTTTTGAGGACAAGCTGGCGTCCAAAACGCAACGTCGAAAAAATCGTCACCGACGTTTTTGAATGGGTGCGCGCGAACGAAAAGGAATTGAAGACTCTCGTATGAAAAAAATTCCCCGCGCAGGCGACCTTTTGCAGAGCGGTATTATTTTTTCCGCTATCAGTTTTGTCACCAGCCTCGGAAATTTTGCGTTTCAAGCAGTGCTGGGCCGGCACTTGAACAACCAGGGAGATTACGGCAGCGCAAACAGCGTAATCGGCGCCTTCATACCGTTGCTCGGCCTGTTGCCGGCCATGGCCACATTTGCGATCACGCATTACATCGCACACTTCAATGCAGGCGGCGACCACGCGCGGTTGCAGGGGTTGCTGGTGGGCTGCCGGAAATCTCTTTTTCGCTTTACTGTCGCCGGGTCGGTGTTGGCGGTGATCACCATCAAGCCATTGAGTCATTTTTTTCATTACAGTGAAAGCCTGATGCTGGTGACGCTCGTCAGCACATTGCTGGGTTTGTGGGGTTCGTTCGCGACGGCGTTGTGCCAGGGACTGGCCTGGTTCAAACGCTTGGCGTTGATCGGATTTCTGGCGATGTTGTTGCGGGTGACGTTTGGCTGGTTCGTCACATTGAAATGGCCCTCGGCGGAAACAGCCGTGCTGGCTTCGGCTTTTGCCGTGCTGGCCAGCCTCATCGTGCTGGTTTGGCGAAAGGAATTGTTGCTGCATGACGAACCGGTGTCACCGTGGAACCGGGAGCTTGTCTATTACTTCGTCGTAAGTGCCGCATTTGTGATTGGTAATTTCTGTTTTTTCCAAAGCGACCAGTTGGTGGCGCAACATTATTTTTCAGATGCAGACAGGGACGCCTATATCGTCGCCGGTCAGCTCGCACGGGCGCTGCCGATGACGGTCGGGCCGTTGTTGACGGTTCTGTTCACCTCGCGATCCAGCCACCGCACGGGCGGTGTTGTGGCCGAACAATTCAAATTGCTCGGCATTTTCAGCATCGGTCTGGTCTTTGGAGCGGTCTGCCTGTTCGTAATGCGTGTGTTTTGCCTGAAATTGCTTGGGCGGAACACACCGGAGGCGGCGGCGATGATCGGGCATTTTTCCCTAGCCATGGTTTTTGTCGGACTTTTGCAATCACTTGCGTTTTGGGCGCTGGCGAGCCGATGGACAAAGCTGTCGCTGCTTTATGGTGCGCTTGGAATCGGTTACGTGCTTGCGCTGTTCAGAATTGGCGGAATCGAAAAAAGTCCGGCGGCATTGCTGCAAACCATGACTGTCACAACCGGCGTGGCATTTGCTATTTTGTTCTTCGTCTGGCTCATTGCGATGCGGCGGCAGAAATCCACCACGCAAAGCTGATTTGAATTTATCGCCGCCGTCAGCCACAATCGCCCCGTGCCGTCCAGTCCCGAACATTTTCCGCGTGTCAGCTTCATCATGCCGACGCTCAACGCCGGGGCCATTTTGGAAAATTGCCTCGCGTCCATCGCGCGCCAGGATTATCCGCGTGAAAAAATGGAAATCATCCTGGCCGACGCACATTCCACAGATTCCACCCGCGACATCGCGGAAAAATTCGGCGCAATTGTCTTGGATGACGACGGCAAAAACATGGAGGAAGGCAAACGCCTCGCGCTCCGGCGCGCAACCGGCGAATTCATCGTCTTCGTGGACGCGGACAATGAAATCACCCACGCCGATTACATTGAGCTGGCAATTGCCGCGCTTCAAAAAAACCCGCAGGCTCTCGGCGTCGAGAGCTATTATCTGCCGTCGCGAAAAATGAGTTCATTCTGCGTCTATATCACCGCGCTGCTGCACATCAGCGACCCGATTGCGTGGCTGATGAGCGCGAATCCGAAACTCATCGCGCGCGACGGCGAAGTGGAACGATGGACTTTGCCGGACGGAACTTTTTCGTATCCGCTCGGCGCGAACGGATTTGTCTTCCGCCGCGCGGATTTGCAATCCGTGCAAGCCGATGAAAAATTTCAGGACACGCACGTCGCGCTGTTCCTGATGAAAAAAGGAAAACGCGAATGGCTGCGGATTTCCGGGCGCGGCGTGCATCATTATTATGTCCAGACGCTTTGGAAATTCGTGCAGAAGCGGCGGCGCGCCACGGTTCATTTTTTGCGCGTGCAGAAAGAAATGCCGGTGAACTGGATGCGCGAGAAACCGCCGGTGCCGCTCTGGCTTGCCGCAGTTTATTGCGTCACTTTTGTTGGCCTGATTTATCACACGCTGCGCGGAATTTTCCGCGACCGCGACGTGCGCTGGCTCTGGCATTTGCCCGCGTGTCCGGCGAGCGTGCTGGGCAATGCTTGGGGCGTGTGGACTTACAAGCGGCGCGGCAAGGATAAAAAATTAATCGCCGAACTTCAGGTGAAACAGGATTTGAAGAAAGCTAAATAATGCCGTGCGAGTCGGCATTCGAATCTAAAAATTGCAAGATTACGAAACTGCCGACAACCGAAGATTTCTTGGCAACCGGTTTCGCATTTGATATTTTCTACGGGTTCATGTTTTACGAACTCAATATTTCGCTCAAAACTATCAGGCAGGAAGGTTTTATTCCGTTCGTTAAGAAAATTTTTTCCTATTTTGGACAAATTATAAGAACAGTCCAATTTTCTTTGTTGCGAAAGCCGCACAATGGCCCCCCTGAAGAAGTTGTGGATTTTAGTTTCAAGGCCGCCGGGGGTTTGATCCGCCCTTATCAGGTGCGGTCGGAGTTTTTACAAATTGCAACTTTAGTCCAGCAACGCAAACCCCGTGTTGTCGTGGAAGTTGGCACAGCCAACGGGGCAACTCTGTTTGCATGGTGTGCCTTGGCGGATCCGCAGGCCACGATTATTAGCATTGATTTGCCCGGCGGGGTTCATGGCGGTGGATATGCATATTGGCGAACCGCAATTTATAAGCAGTTCGCCCAATCCGGACAAAGATTGCTCCTGCTGCGAGCCGATTCACATGAAACGGAGACGCTCTTAAGGTTAAAAAAACTTTTGCCGCCACAAGGGGTTGATTTTTTATTTATTGATGGCGATCATACTTACGCTGGTGTTAAATCCGATTATGAGATGTATTCTCCACTTCTACATCCGGGAGGGTTAATTGCTTTTCATGACATCTGCCTGCATCCAGCAAAAGAAAACTGTCATGTGGACAAACTCTGGATGGAAATCCGCGCTCAAAAACCCGTTACCAGGGAATTGATAGAAAACCCGGCGCAGGGTTGGGCTGGAATCGGAGTTATTGAGATCTAAACGGCATGGAGCTGGCATAGATTTCTTCAGCTTGTGAGCAGCTTTGCCCAACTCGGCGGCATGTTTTTTTCACTTCCACGCCCGAAAACGGCTGACCTTCGCGCGCGCCGGTTTTTTTTGCCCAGACGGCCATGCGGTTCACGCCTTCTTCCAGCGATATGTTTTTGATGAGGTCGCCAAAATACTTTTGCACTTTGTCGTGCGCGGAATAGGCATGGACGACTTCGTTGCGCGCCTCGAGTTTTCTGATTTGCGGCGGCACGCCCATTGCCCTGGCCACGACGTTCGCAAGTTCGGCGACGGAATACGGCTTGTCCGCGCCGACGTTAAAAACCTGATTGTAAGCGTCCGGGCGATTGATACTGGCGACGATGACCGGTGCCACATCGTCAATGAAGCTGAACGCCCGTGTCTGCGAGCCGTCGCCAAAAATGGTCATTGGTTCGCCTTGCATGATCTGGTTCATGAAAATGCCGATGACGTTGCGATAGCGGTCGCCGAGATTCTGGTTTTCGCCATAAACATTGTGCGGGCGGAAAATAACGGAATTCAACCCGAACATCTCGTGCGCTTCCTTCAAATCCAGTTCGACGGCGTATTTGGCGATGCCGTAAGGATCTTCGGGCTGCGGCACGGCGTCTTCGGTCATGGGCAGCTGGTTGCGGCCATAGACGGCGATGGACGAGGTGAAGACAAAACATTTCACCGAACCGGTGTTGACGGCGGCGTTGATGAGATTGACGCTACCGAGCAGATTGTTGGTGTAATTGAAGCGCTTGATGAAATGGCTCAAACCTTCGGCGGCATAGGCGGCGAGGTGAAAGACAAATTCAAATTTGTGCTCGGCGAAAAGCCGGTTAACGAGTTCAACATCATTGATGGAGCCGCGGACAAATTTCGTTTTGCGCGGAACGTGATCCTCAAAGCCGCCGCTCAAATCATCCAGCCCGATCACCTGATGGCCTTGCTTCAACAAATGCGCGGCGACGTGCGAACCGATGAAACCAGCGACGCCGGTGACGAGAACTTTTGAATTCATCGGCTGAAGCTAACAAGAGCTGTATTTTCAAGTCCAGTTAATCCGCATTTTGCGACATCGGAAAATTTGTCAAAAGCAACGATGCCGTTGCCGCAAGCCGGTTTATTGCCCGACCAGGCGGTAATACTGTTGCGAATTGGTTACTGTTACTGTCACGGTGACGTTTGCTCCGTTGGTCACAAACGACAGCGGCGAGGTTGTGTTTGTAATCCATGGTCCCGTCGGATTGCTGGCCGATTCCACCTGGAAAGTTCCAGATGCAATCTGCCAGGTCAGTTGC
>CAYPTV010000095.1:0-8877 GCA_964413505.1 uncultured Bifidobacteriaceae bacterium
GTAGCGGCGCTTGAGCTGCACGTCAATCTGCGCGTAGGCGTTTTTGTAGCGGTTGCGCATGGTGACGAGCTTGTTGTAGATGCCGACAACAAAGCTGCCGACGACGAGGATGAGAACGACGAGGATGCCGAGAAATATAAGCAATGGAATCATAATTTTTCTTTCGTTAAATTTCGCTCACAGCTTGGCGGAACGGCGGCGGGCGGCAATAATAATTTTCAACGGATTTTGGAATTGCCTCAACCGCGCTTTTCGGCAGCGGCTTCCTGCGCGGGCAGATAAACCTGAAACGTGGAGCCTTTGCCGGTTTCGCTCTTCACGAGGATGATGCCGTGGTGGCCTTTGACGATGGAAAGCGCGGTGGACAATCCCATGCCCACGTTTGTCCTGCCCAGTTCCTTGGTGGTGAAAAACGGCTCGAAAATCCGCTCGCGCAATTCCGGCGCGATGCCGACGCCTGTGTCTGAAACTTCCAGCAGGACATACCGCCCCGCGCCGGCCCCGCTGTGCATTCCGGCGAAATGCGAGTCCGCTGTGAAATTGCGCGCGGCGAGCATCAACGGGCCGCCCTCCGGCATGGCTTCGCCGGCGTTGGTGCAGAGGTTGAGCAGCGCCTGGTGCAGTTGAAGCGGGTTGCCGAGGATGGGCCAGAGGTCTTCGGCAACCCGGGTTTCGATGCGGATGTTTTTCGGCAGCATCTGGGTGGCGATGCGGACGACACCATCGGCAAGACGGCTGGGGTTGACGGTTGTGCGCCGGCCTTCCGCCTCGCGGCTGAACGAGAGAACCTGCTTGACGGTGTCCGCCGCGCGCCGGGCGGCGGCCTCGATGGCGGCCAGCACATGCAGGCTGTCATCGTCCTGAAGTTTCTGACGCAGCAGCTCCACGGAAATCAAGACCGGCGCGAGGGTATTGTTGAGGTCGTGGGCGATGCCCGTGGCCAGCCGGCCGAGGCTTTCCATGCGCTGGGCGCGCAGGACTTCCGCCTCGAGGTTTTTCCGTTCCGTGATGTCGCGCCCTATGCCGACCAGGCCGATGATCTTGCCGGAGGCATCGCGCCATGGAATTTTTGAAGTGAGCAGCCAGCGCGTTTCGCCGTCCTGCAAAACCGCCTTTTCCTCGCGGTTGATGACCGCTTTGCCGTCCTTGAGAACACACTGGTCATCCGCAAAAAATGTGGCGGCAACTTCTTTTGGAAAAAGGTCAAAATCGGTCTTGCCCACGGCTTCGGACTCGGACTTGCAGCCCAGGTTCTTCAGGTCTGCGGGGTTCGCCATGATTTTGCGCGCATCCGCATCTTTGGCGTAAATGCAGTCGGGAAGATTGTCAATCAGCGTGCGAAGAAGCTGACGTTCGCGGTCAAGGGCTTCCTCCGCCTGCTTGCGCCGGGTAATGTCCCGTGCAATGCCTATCAGCCCGATGACTTTGCCTGTGGCATCCTTTAACGGAACTTTTGAGGTCAGTGACCGGCGTATTTCGCCTGTTTCCTTGTTCTGGGTAAGTTCTTCCTGGGTCACCGGCTGACCCGACTGCATCAACGCCTGCTCGTCGGCCAGATATTGTGATGCAAGTTCCGGAGACACAAAATCCGCGTCAGTTTTTCCCAACACTTTTTCCACACAATCAACTCCAAGCTGATGGGCACATGCTGTATTTGCAAGAATAAACCGGCTTTGGGCGTCCTTGGCAAAAATAATGTCCGGCAGGTTGTCAATCAATGTGCGGAGCAAACTGTGCTCCGATCCAAGTTCTGCGATTTCCTTCTGGTGAATGTCCA
This sequence comes from uncultured Bifidobacteriaceae bacterium, assembly GCA_964413505.1. Classification (GTDB taxonomy): domain Bacteria; phylum Verrucomicrobiota; class Verrucomicrobiia; order Limisphaerales; family UBA11358; genus UBA11358. Next base: position 1,778 of record CAYPTV010000095.1, read on the forward strand.
TAAATTGCCTTTCAGGGGTTTGTTAAGGCACGTTAGTTTTATGACCGCGCGGGCGCAAGAACAAATTTTCACGGCTCCACTTCCACCGGCATTCCGATCCACGCCAGCTTCAGCAAATACTCCGCGTCCCAGTTCGCCAGCCGGAAACAGCCGTGCGACTCCGTGCGCCCAATTTGTTCCGGTGCAGGCGTGCCGTGGATGCCATAACCGGTTTTGTCCAGACCGATCCACGCCACGCCGACGGGATTGTTCGGGCCCGGCGGCAAAACCAGTTTCTGCGTCTCGCCGGATTCCGGGAAAAGTTCCGGGTCAAACGTGTAATTTGGATTCGGCGCAACAACCACGACGTGCAATTCCCCCACCGGCCGCTTGTCAAAACGCGCCGCAATGCTGCACGGAAAATGCGCCAGCAGATTTGTGTTTTCATCGAACGCCTCCAGAAACCTGTCCGACAAATGAATGATGACGAACGCAGCCTTGGCGTCCGGCTCCGGGTAATTTACGTCGGGAATTTTCAAAACGGTTCCCGCCGTCACGTTCGTCCAGTTCGCGTCTGGATTCAGTTTTTGAACCAGCAACGGATGCGAATGGCTTTTTTCCCCGACAAGCTCCAATTCCGTTTCAAAATCGAGCGCGGACTGCCGCGATTTTTCCAGCCACGTTTTGCCGAGCGGCTGCAGGCGCGCAAGATCGTTCGTCGTCACGACATAATCCTTCAAAATCGGCGCGTCGAGCGTTAATTTGTCGCGCGTATCGGCGTCCAATTTTCCCGTTTGCGGCAAATTTTCAATTTGCTGAAAGACCGTGATGGCTGCGCGCGTTTGAGAGCCGATTGCCGCATCAATGGAACCCGACGAAATCCCGCGCCGAGCCAGGGCGATCTGCGCTTCCAGCACGTCAAGCACGGGGCGCGGAAAATCCGCCAGCGACTGCCGCGCGACGACAATGGTTTTTGGCTGCGGTTTGGCCGGCGCAATTGCCGACACCGGCGATTTTACCATTCTCTGCTGATGCTCATGCCGCCAGAAAAAATAAAAGGCTCCGGTCATCAGGATAAGAAAAATGATCCAGCCAAATCCGCCGCCGCCGCGTTTTTTGCGGCGGGCATGAAGCGTTTGAAAATTGGACTGGTGCGGCACGAAATGAAGTTTCAAGTTTCAGGCTACAAGATTCAAGCCATTCATTCTCATCCCCATCGTCATCCTCGTCCTCGAATTTTTGAGGATGAGAATGAGGATGACGAGGATTTTGAAGATTCAACCCTTCATCAGCATTTCGTGGTAAGCGCGTGCAATCTGGTCCACGAGCGGCGACGGCGCGATGGATTCGCCGTCAAAAACTGAAACCGGAACAATTCCCAGCGCGCTTTGCGTCACGAAAATCCCCCGGGAATTCCGCAACGCCTCCGGTTTGATGACGCGCTTGCTCGTCTGCAAACCCATCGCCTGGCAAATCTCCAGCACGATGGCGCGCGTGATACCCGGCAACACGCCGCGCCCCGTCGGCACGGTGCAGATTTTGTCGTCATAAACCCAAAACAGATTCCCGCCCGCCGTCTCGGCCACCTCGCCGTTCGTGTTGACGAGCAGCGCCTCGTCCGCACCTTTTTCAGCCGCCTCGGCGCGCGCCATGACGTGCAAAATTTTGCTCGTCGTTTTGAACGATGAAAGCGGATCGGCGGCGGGAATCCGAAACGACGACGTGATCAGATTCCATTCAATCGTCTTTTCCAGCGACGGCGCGGCGTGCAGCGTCATCACCACGGTCGGCTGGCTTTCGCCGCTGAAACCATACCCGCGTTCGCCCGGCCCGCGAGTCAGCATCACGCGCAGCATCGCGTCGGGCATTTTATTTTGTTCAATGAGCTGCACGGCGAATTTTTCCAGTTTCTTCGGCGCGAATGGCGGCTTGATTTTCAGAAAATCCGCGCCGCGCGTCATGCGCTCCAGATGCTGTGCGAAGCGGAACGGCTTGCCATTGACGACACGCATCGTCTCGAACAGGCCGTCGCCATACATGAAACCGCGGTCGTTCACGGGGACAACCGCCCCGGCTTCGGACAAAAATTTCCCGTTGATAAAAACCATGATGGAATCAATTCCTAATGCCGCTTGAATTACCTGAAATGTGGAAAATCGGCGAGTGAAAAATAAACGAATCGCGGAACGACTGCCGGAAATTAGCCAGTTACGAAGTGGCTGGAATATCGGCGGATAAAATCATTCGACCCGGTGGGAAGATGCCGGGCTAATTTCCAATCGTCGCTTCGCGACTTCCAGCGCCGCAAAAAAACCCTGTGCCTTCGCCAGCGTTTCCTCGTATTCCGCCGCCGGATTGGAATCGGCCACGATGCCTGCGCCGACGTTGAAATGAATTTTTCCGGGCGCGCAGATGGCCGTGCGGATGGTGATGCTCAACTGGCTTTCGCGGTTGAAACCAAGATAGCCGATTGCGCCGCAATATGGGCCGCGTGAAATGGGTTCCAGTTCGTCAATGATTTCCATCGCACGGAATTTCGGCGCGCCGGTGATGCTGCCGCCGGGAAAACAGGACGCAAATGCGGCAAAATGCGTCACGTCATTTCGCAGCTGGCCTTCGACGGTGGAAACGAGGTGCTGCACCTGCGCGAATTTTTCCAGCTTCGCCAATTCCGGCACTTGGACCGATCCGAATTCGCAGGCTTTGCCCAGATCGTTCCGAAGCAGGTCGGTGATCATCACCAGTTCGGCAAGTTCCTTGGCGCTGGTCTGCAATTCATAGGCGAGCTGCGCGTCGCGCGTCGGGTCGGCGTCGCGCGGGCGCGTGCCCTTGATCGGTCGCGTGACGATGTGCGAACCGCTCATGCGCAAAAACTGCTCCGGCGAGGACGACGCAATCTGGAAATCGCCACAATCCAAAAATGCGGAAAACGGCGCGGGCGACACGGCGCTCAATTTTTCGAAAAATTCCCAGCCGGACAACGGGTTTTGCGCCGTCAGCCGTTGCGAAAGATTGACCTGATAAATATCGCCGGCACGGATGTATTTTTGGGCGCGTTCAACTTTGGCGATAAATCCGCCGCGTGAAAGATTCGCCGCTATTTGGGGGTTCACGGACATATCCGCGTTTTGAAACGACGCGACATGTCGCGTCGTCGGAAAGCGGCGACTTGTTGCCTCAGTCCAAAATTCCAATTGTTCGTGCGCCCTTTTTTCGCTGCGCGTGCCGTCAGCGTTCAATCCGGTGGAAACGATGAAAACATTTCCGAGTTGATGGTCGAAGACGACCAGGCTGTCGTAGAAACCGACGTGGCAATCGGGCAGTTCCAGATCGTTCACGGCGCGGCGCGAAAGTTTGGGTTCGGTGAAATTTTTCAAATCGTAGCCCCAAAATCCAAAGCAGCCGCCCAGCGGAAACGGCGAATCAATTTCGTCGAGCAGTTCGTAGCGCGACATGATCGCGTCGAGCAAGTGCCAGGGATTTCCGTAGTGAAGTTGAGGGTTGAAAGTTGAGGGTTGAGAGCCGAAAATAATGTCGCAGCGCGAGCCGAAAGAGCGAAATGTCAGGAACGGTTTTGCGGCGACAAACGAATAGCGCGCCTGCGGCGAATCAAAGTAATTGCTCCGCAGCAAAACAATTCCATTTTTACCGCGCAGGTTTGCGACCAGCGATTCGGGCGTGTGCGCGGTCTGGATTTCCTGGATCAGCGGGCGCATGGCAGCGGATTGCTGGATGAATGGATGATCGGATTGATGAATGAAATGGCTGGCGCGAACAGCTTTCCGCCCAAAAATCCATTCATCCAAACATCCATAAATCCAAGTGCCGGTTTTAGGCAAAAGCCTTTGGCGGCGTAGCGGGCGGGCCGACGCGACGTTCGTAGTCGCGAATGATTTCGATGACTTCATCCACGTCGTCGGTGACTTTCAGCAGGTCGAGGTCGCCGTGGCTGATATAGCCGTGCTTGTCTTCCATTTCGGTTTTCATCCAGTGCAGCAACCCCTTCCAGTAGTCGCGCCCGAACATGATGAGCGGGAATTGCGGGATGCGCTGGGTCTGCACAAGGGTCGCGACTTCAAACAATTCGTCGAGCGTGCCGAAACCGCCGGGCATATAGATGAAACCGAGGCTGTATTTCACGAAGCAGACCTTGCGCGAGAAGAAGTAGTGGAAATGAATCGGCACGTTCGCATAGCGGTTGCCGGCCTGCTCGTGAGGCAGTTCGATGTTAAGACCGATGGATTTGCCGCCGTTCTGCATCGCTCCCTTGTTGGCGGCCTCCATGATGCCCGGCCCGCCGCCGGTGATGACGGCCAGATTATGTTTGGCGAGGCCCTTGGCAATGTCGTGCGCGGCGCGATAATACTTGTCGCTTGGTTTTGTCCGGGCGGAGCCGAAGATTGTCACGGCGGGGCCGGCTTTTGAAAGCGTCTCAAACGAGTCCACGAACTCGGCCATGATGCGGAAAATGCGCCAGGGGTCTTCGCGGGTGAAGGAATTGGTGTCGCTCATGGCGGAAACATAAGCCCGCAGCTAAAATGAAACAAGCCGGAGAATATAAAATTCCCCGGCCTGTTTGTGTTTCGGTTCCTCAAGAGCAACCGAGGCTTTCGCCGCAGTTCAGGCATTTGTAGCAGGCGCCGTTGCGCACGGCGACATGGCCGCAGGTCGGACAGGTCGGCGCGTCGCCTTGATTTTGAAATGAACTGGTCAAAGCGCGGGAATGAGCGTGGCCATTGCCGTTGCCGTTTTTCAAATCCACGACGTCGGTGTCCTCGGCCATCGGCAGTTCACGGACCGACCGGTTCACTCTTTTTTTTTCCTCTTCGAGCAAGCCGGGAATAGCCAGTTCCGGCTGTGCGCGGTTCGCGGTGACCGCCTCGCGGTAGCCCGGAATGAATTGCAGCGCCAGCCAGCGGAAAACATAGTCAATGATCGAGGACGCATTGCGGATTTCAGGATTTTTGGTGAAGCCGCTCGGCTCGAAACGCTGATGCGCGAATTTTTTCAACAACGTTTCCAGCGGCACGCCGTATTGAAACGCCATGCTCGTGAGTGTGCCGATGCTGTCCATCAAACCGCCGATGGTCGAGCCTTCCTTCGCCATCGTGATGAACAGTTCGCCGGGCTGCCCGTCCTCGAAAAGTCCGACGGTCAAATAACCCTCGTGATCGGCGATGTTGAATTTGTGCGTGAGCGCCTGGCGCGTGTCGGTCAAACGGCGGCGCAGCGGCTTGCCGGATTCGCCTCGCAATTTCGCAATTTGACTTTCGAGTTCCTTGATCCGGTTTTCGAGCGGCGCGATGTCCACGGCGGCTGTGGCCGTCGCAGTTTTATCGCCGCCTTCGTTGGTTTTTTTCGTGTTGAGCGGCTGCGAACGCTTTGAACCGTCGCGATAAATGGCGACGCATTTCAATCCCATTTTCCAGGCTTGGACGTAAGTGTCGCGGACTTCCTCGACGGTGCAGGCGCTCGGCATGTTGACGGTTTTGGAAATGGCGCCGCTGATGAACGGCTGCGCGGCGGCCATCATTTTCAGGTGCGCGAGATAGCCGATGCTGCGCTTGCCTTTATGAGCCTTGAACGCGCAATCGAACACGGGCAAATGTTCCAGCTTGAGTCCGCTGGAGATCGTTTTGCCATCTTCCTCGACGTCTTCAATCGTATCGTGCTTCTCAATGTGTGCGATGATGCTTTTAATTTCTGCTTCGCTGTATTTCATCCGACGCAACGCATCCGGCACACCCCGATTGACGATTTTCAACATCCCTCCACCGGCGAGCAGCTTGTATTTGACGAGCGCAATGTCGGGTTCGACGCCGGTCGTGTCGCAATCCATCAGGAACGCAATCGTTCCGGTCGGCGCGAGCACGGTGACTTGCGCGTTGCGATAGCCGTGCTGCCGGCCTTTGGCGAGCGCGCCGTCCCATGTTTTGCGCGCCTCGGTCTTGAGATAATTAAATTCTGCGCTCGGCTGGATTGTTTCAACAGCGTCGCGGTGCAATTTGATGACGCCAAGCATCGAATCCACATTGTCCTTGGCGAGCGGCTTGGAAACGTGGGCGCAACGCGCGTCGCGGTAGCCCGCAAACGCGCCGATGTTCGCAGCGATTTCCGCGCTCTGCTCGTAAGCGTGGCCGGTCATGATGGAAGTAATTGCGCCCGCGAGTGCGCGACCTTCGTCGGAATCGTAAGGCAAGCCGTAGCTCATGCAGAGCGAGCCGAGGTTGGCAAAGCCAAGTCCGAGCGTGCGGAAGATGTGGGAATTTTCCGCGATGTCTTTCGTCGGATAACTCGCATTGTCCACGAGGATTTCCTGCGCGGTGATGAAAATACGGACAGCGGCCTTGAAGCGCTCAACGTCAAACTTGCTGTCTTCGCGTTTGAACTTCATCAGGTTCAGCGACGCAAGATTGCACGCGGTGTTGTTGATGAAAACATATTCACTGCAAGGATTCGTGGAATGAATCGGCTCCGTGCCTTTACAGGTGTGCCATTTGTGGATCGCGCCGTCGTATTGCATTCCGGGATCGCCGCAAATGTGTGTGCCCTCGGCAATTTTGTAGAGCAGTTTCGCCGCGTCCTTTTTCTCCAGAGGCTTGCCGGTCGTGATGGAGCGCGTCCACCATTCCTTGCCGCCAAGAGCGGCCTGCATGAATTCGTCACTGGCGCGGACGGAAAGATTTTCGTTCTGATACATCACGCTGCCATAGGCGTCGCCGTTGTAACTGCCGTCGTAGCCCTGCTCAATCAAAGCCCACGCCTTCTTTTCTTCCTTCTGCTTGGCGTCAATGAATTCCTCGATGTCGCCGTGCCAGTCGCGCAGAGTGTTCATCTTCGCCGCGCGACGTGTTTTGCCGCCGGATTTCACGACATTGGCGACCTGATCGTAAACTTTCAGGAAACTCATCGGACCGCTCGGACGACCGCCGCCACTCAATTTCTCGCGACTCGAACGCAGCGGCGACAAATCCGTGCCGGTGCCGGAGCCGTATTTGAAAAGCATCGCCTCTGCGGACGCAAGACGCATGATGTCTTCCATCTCGTCCTTGACGGACTGGATGAAACAAGCGCTGCCCTGCGGATATTCGTATTGCGACGTGGCGCGCTCGGCCTCGCCG
>CAYPTV010000096.1:0-8746 GCA_964413505.1 uncultured Bifidobacteriaceae bacterium
TTTCGTTCAATTCCGTTCCCGATGGCGGCACGACAGTGGTGTTGCTCGGCCTCGGCCTTTTGAGCCTTGGATTGTTTCGCAAGAAAATGTTGACCGCCTGATCCGCAGAACATTAGAACTTCATCAAGGGCAGGGAAAAATCCCTGCCCTTGCTTTCCATGCCACGACAATTGAATTGGTTTTGATTCGGGCGAACGGTTGTTTTTTCAACGGGATTCTTCATCCCACCTCCTCTACGACTGTCGCCCGAATCCCTTTGAAGTTAACGTCAAACTGCCAGTAAATTTCGAGAGGATCAAAAATAGAGCCATGAACATCGCCGCCATGCTTGCCTTTGCTGGCGCTCTTTTTAGCGGAGCTTTGGCTTTCATGGCCTGTTGGCGCGAACATAAATCTGTTGCTCATCGGTCCTTTGCGACGGGCATGATTGTGCTGGCGATAGAAAGTGTCTTCAACGGATTTTCCCTGAATACGACTTCGGTGAAGGAAATAGTTTATTGGCAAAATTGGGGACTGGTCAGCATATCTTTTTTGCCAGGAATCTGGCTTCTCTTCAGCTTGAGTTACGGGCGCGGAAATTATCGGGAATTTTTGCAGAGATGGCGATCCGCTTTGGTCTTGGCATTTTTGATTCCTATTGGGCTGGTGATTTTATGCCAGGGGAAATCAATTGTTTCCGCGAAACAAAATAACGCGGCTCATTGGATATTTGCCCTGGGAATTCCTGGCATCGCTTTGAACTGCCTGTTCCTGCTCGGCGCGGTGCTGGTGCTAATAAATCTTGAGCGGACATTCCGGGCATCAGTCGGGACGATGCGCTGGCGGATCCAGTTTATGATTTTGGGGCTCGGCGTGTTGTTTGTCGTCCGATCATGCATCAGCAGCCAGGTGCTTCTGTTTCACGCGATAGACCTCTCGTGGCAGACGGTCAATTCCTGCGCACTGCTCGTGGCCTGCCTGTTGATTCTTCGCTCGCTTTTTCGTGCAGGACATTTCGACATGGATGTTTATCCGTCCCATTCCGTCCTGCAAGGTTCGCTCACGGCTTTGCTGGCGGGAATTTATCTGCTAATCGTCGGCGTGTTCGCGAAGCTGGTGACTTTTGGCGGCGGCGATGCGGCATTTACGCTGAAGGCATTTGTCATGCTGATAGGGTTGGTGTTGCTCACAGTCTTGTTGCTGTCTGATCGCGTGCGAGTGCACACGAGCCGCTTTATAAGCCGGAATTTTCAAAGGCCGTCATACGATTATCGCACCGTGTGGAGAAAATTCACCGAAGGCACGGCTGCCTGTGTGACGCAAAAGGAATTGTGCCAGGTATCGGTCAAATTGACGGCGGACGTTTTTCAGGTTCTTTCCGTGACGATGTGGCTGGCGGATGAAAAAAAGGAACAATTGGTTTTTGCGGACTCGACTTTTTTGTCCGAAGCAAAGGCAGACGCGCTAAGTCCCAAAAACGCAGGTGCGACAAACGTGATCACTGCTCTACAAAATCATCCAGAGCCAGTTGACATAGATTCTTCCAAAGAAAAGTGGGCCGTCACATTGAGACTATGTCACCCGGACGAATTTCACAAAGATGGAAACCGTGTCTGCGTGCCGTTGGTTGTCAGCGGCGAAATCCTTGGCTTGATGATTTTGGGCGACCGCGTCGGCGGCGGCAATTTTTCACAACAGGATTGTGATTTGCTCAAATGCGTCGGCGATCAAATAGCCGCCGGCCTGCTCAATGCCCGGCTTTCCCAGAAACTTTTGCAGGCGAAGGAGCTTGAAGCCTTTCAGACGATGTCGGCATTTTTCGTCCACGACCTCAAGAACGCCGCGTCCACGCTCAATCTCATGCTCCAAAATCTGCCCGCGCATTTTGACGACCCGGCGTTTCGCGAAGACGCCGTGCGCGTCACGGCGAAATCCGTCGCGCACGTCAACCGCCTCATCGAGCGCTTGAGCCATTTGCGCCATGAGCTGAAAATCAAACCGGCGGAAGCGGATTTGAACGAAATCATTTCCAGATTTATTGCCGGATGGGAAAAAGCCGCCGGCGTCAATCTCGAAAAAAATTTCCAACCGCTACCGAAATTTAATTTTGATCAGGAGCAACTGCTCAAAGTCGTGACCAACTTGATCCTCAACGCAAAAGACGCCGTCGCGCAAAATGGCGAGATTCAAATCGCAACGAGGCAGATCAACGGCCATGCGGTTCTTTCTGTTTCCGACAATGGTTGCGGAATGAATCCCGAATTTTTGAGCCGCTCACTATTCCGTCCATTTCAAACGACTAAAAAAAACGGCCTTGGCATCGGGATGTTTCAAAGCAAGATGATTGTTGAAGCCCACAAAGGCAGGATTGAAGTCGAAAGCGAGCCGGGCAAAGGCACGACTTTCCGCGTTTATTTGCCGCTCAAAAAATGATCCCAAAACTCCTCATCGTTGACGACGACGACGAAATCCGCACGCAAATGAAATGGGCGCTGGCGAAGGATTATGAAATTTTCCTCGCGGAAGACAGGCGCAGCGCGATTGAAAATTTCAGGTCAAACCGTCCGTCAGTCGTGCTGCTGGATTTAGGATTGCCCCCGCATCCGGGAAATCCCGAGGAAGGTCTAGCGACTTTGTCCGAACTGCTCGCTCTGGATCGGCTGGTCAAAGTCGTCATTATCACGGGTCAGGGTGAAAAGGAAATCGCATTGCGGGCGATTGGTGCGGGAGCTTACGATTTTTTAAGCAAGCCGGTGGAAACCGATGAATTGAAATTTCTTTTGAAGCGCTGTTTTCATGTCGCCCAACTCGAAAAAGAATATGGCGAGCTGCAACACTTGTTGGGCGGCGATTCTTTCGAGGGAATGTTGGGCAGCAGTCCGTCCATGCAGCCGGTGTTTGATTCAATCCGCAAAGTCGCCACGACCGACGCGCCCGTGCTCATTCTTGGTGAAAGCGGAACCGGAAAAGAAATGGTTGCGCGAGCCATCCACAAACGGAGCGCTCGCAAAGACGGCCCGTTCATCGCCATCAATTGCAGCGCGATTCCCGAAACGCTTTTGGAAAGCGAACTTTTCGGCCACGAAAAAGGCGCGTTCACCGGCGCGCACGTCCAGCGCAAAGGACGGATTGAAACTTCCGGCGGCGGAACTTTGTTTCTGGATGAAATCGGGGAAATTCCACAGCCGTTGCAGGTCAAGCTGCTCCGATTTTTACAGGAGCAAACCATCGAACGCGTCGGCGGGCGTCAGGAAATCCAGATCAACACGCGCGTCATCGCCGCGACCAACGCTGATTTGAAAAAAAGCATGGCTGCCGGGACTTTCCGCGAGGATTTATTTTACCGTCTGGCCGTGGTTCAAATTGTTTTGCCGCCGTTGCGTGACCGGGAAAATGACATTCTCATGCTGGCCAAATTTTTCCTGCAACGATTCGCGACTGAGGTCAGCAAGCCGGGAATCGCCTTTGATTCGGAAGCGTTGCGTGCCTTGAAAAAACATTCGTGGCCGGGAAATGTCCGCGAGTTAGAGAATTGCGTCCGTCGAGCCGTGATCATGGCCGACGGCAAGCGTGTGACGACAAGCGATCTCGAATTGATGCCTGGCGTGGCGGCAAACGCCATCACTTTGAAGGAAGCGCGTGAGGCGGTGGAACGGCAGATGGTCCGGCAGGCGTTGCGAAAACACGGCGGCAAAATCGCGCCGGCGGCGGTGGAGCTTGGAATGAGCAGGCCGACGCTTTACGAACTAATGGAAAAACTCGGGATTGCCAGGGAATAGAAACCGCGCAATCCTTTTTTCAAAACCAGGAAAATTTTTCCGGCACATACACAATGTCGGACGGCTTGAGATAAAACGGTTTATCTTCGTTTCCGTTCAAAGCCAGCTTCAAGTTCAAAGTGTAACTCTTCGACACGCCGTTTTCGCTGCGGATCACCCGGACATTCCTTAAATTGGCCTTCTCGTAATCAAAGCCGCCCGCTTCCATGACGGCTTCAAGCGCTGTCATCGGCTTGTCAGACGAAATTTTTCCGGGACGGATTACGCAGCCCGTCACATAAACCGGAAAAGCCGAAGATTCCACAGTGACAATCACTTCCTTGGATAAAATCTGCGGAGCATAAAGTTTAATCAGATTTTGTTGCAAGTCGTCCGGAGTTTCTCCGGCAGCCTGAATTTCGCCGACCAGCGGCAGGGAGATTTTGCCATCCCGCCTGATTTGCTGTGTCGTGTCCAGATTGGCCGAGCCGGGAAATGAAATTTTCAAGTCATCGCCTTCCTGTAAGGTGATGATTTCAGAATGAGATTGGTCAGGGACGATTTTCTTCGAGGACTCATTCAATTTGGAAGTCTGGCAGCCTGCGAATGTGAAAACCGCCAGCAGGAGCATGAAACAATTCAGCAGCGGCAACCTATGAATGAAGCCAGTTTTTTTAATCGGATTTTTTTTCATAACATTGGATGAAATTTACGTCATTGAGTTCGCCATCCGCCATGGGGTGTTCACCCCATATGCAGACTGAAGCAATCGGTTAAATTTCTTTCTTACAAATGAGCGACAAAGTTCCCTATCTGGATTTGCCCGCGCAAATCCGCAGCATCCGCAAAGAAATTGACGCTGCCATCGCGCGCACGATTGACAACTGCTCGTTCTGTCTCGGGCCGGAAGTGGCGCAATTTGAAAAGGACTTCGCGAAATTTTGCGGCGCGGAACATTGCGTCGCCATGAACTGCGGCACGTCCGCGCTGCACGTCGCATTGCTGCTGTTCGACATCAAGCCTGGCGATGAAGTCATCACCACGCCGTTCACGTTTGTTGCCACGAGTTGGGCGATTTCCTATGTCGGCGCGAAACCGGTTTTTGTGGACGTTGACGATGCGACGATGACTCTCGACCCGAAGCTGATCGAACGTGCCATCACGCCGCGAACAAAAGCAATCCTGCCTGTCCACCTTTACGGCCATCCGTTCGACGCAGATGCGATTCTGGAAATCTGCCGCAAACATAAATTACCGCTCATCGAAGACGCCTGTCAGGCGCACGGTGCGAAATACAAAAGCAAAATCGTGGGGACATTCGGCGAAATTTCAGGCTTCAGTTTTTACCCCGGAAAAAATCTCGGCGCGTGCGGTGAAGGCGGCGCACTCGTCACCAACAATTCCGTATTTGCGGCGCGCGCACGCTCGTTGCGTGAACACGGCTCGACTGTCCGCTATTACCACGACGAAATCGGTTTCAATTATCGCATGGAGGGAATTCAAGGCGCGGTGTTGGCCGTGAAATTGCCGCATTTGCAAAAATGGACAGACGAGCGCCGCCGCGTGGCGCATCGTTATCACGAACTGTTGAAAGACACTCCGTTGCAACTTCCACGCGAAGCCGCTTACGCCGCGAGCGCGTTTCATCTTTACGTCGTGCGCCATCCGCGCCGGGATGATTTGAAAAAGTTTCTCGACGACAACGGCGTGGGCTGCGCGCTGCATTATCCTCTGCCGTTGCATCTGCAAAAATGCTACGCGCAGCTCGGCCACAAACCCGGTGATTTTCCCGTCGCCGAAAAATCCGCGCGCGAATGTCTGAGCCTGCCGATTTACCCCGAATTGACCGACTCACAAATTCAGCGCGTCGCCACGGCCATCAAAAGTTTCTTCAAGTAAATTTTTGCAGCCCGCAGTCAAAGCATGGGGTGTTCAGGGCAATGTTCATTTGAAACGGCTGAAGGCCAATTTTTAGGCGGACACCAAAACGGACATCAAACGAGTCAAAAAGGGTATAAATTGGCCAGGACTATTAGGCTTGATTCATCAATGAAATCCAGCATATTGGCTTCGCAGTCGCGGGTTAGAAAAGACAATCCCGGCCATTGGCTCTATTCCACCAGTTGGAGGATTTTCGACGAGTAGTTACCACGGTTTATAGCTCGGATGATGGAGTTCAGGATCCGGCGCGCGAGACCCGGCGCGCGGGCATTATCCTCCTTCGAGTGAAACTACAAATTGAAATGGAACCCGGTTTTGCCCAGACTCTGCGCGTGAAAGCCGCCGTCCTCCACGGGAAGGAAAAAATTCTCGTCGAAGAAATCACGCCGCCTGCGCTCAAGCCCGGCGAAGTCCGCGTCCGCATCGAGGCCGCGCTCACCTGCGGCACCGACTTGAAAGTATTCAAGCGCGGCTATCACGCGAAGATGATCGTCCCGCCCGCCGTCTTCGGACATGAACTGGCCGGGACAATTTACGAAGTCACGGATGGCAGGGCGGGCAGTCCTCTGCCCGTTGACGGCCCGCACGAAGTGACGCGCCCTACCGAATGGCAAATTGGCGACCGCGTCGTCGCCGCCAATTCCGCGCCGTGCGGCGATTGTTTTCATTGCCGCGCCGGTCAGGAAAACCTCTGCGAAGATTTGTTGTTCCTCAACGGCGCCTATGCCGAATCCATCGTCATCCCCGCGCGCATCGTCCAAAAAAATCTTCTGCGCCTGAAACCGGAGACGGATTTCCGCGAAGCCGCGCTCACGGAGCCGCTCGCGTGCGTCGTGCAGGGAATCGAGGATTTGAAACTGTGCGCCGGGCAGAATGTCCTGGTAATCGGCGCGGGGCCGATTGGACTCATGTTCGTCGCGCTTGCGAAAAATCTCGGCTGCAACATCACCGTCGCCGGACGGCGCGCGGCGCGGCTGGAAGCGGCGAAAAATCTCGGCGCGTCGCAGGTCGTTGACATCGGCGATGGCGGCGATCTGGTCTCGAAAGTCCGCGCGGCCACGCACATGCATTTTGACGCGGTGATCGAAGCCGTCGGAAAACCGGAAGTCTGGGAGGCCGCCGTGCATCTCGTGCGCAAGGGCGGCGCGGTGAATTTTTTCGGCGGCTGTCCGTCCGGCGCGACCGTCACGCTCGACACGACGCTCATCCATTATTCCAACCTCACTCTGCTCGCCAGTTTTCATCACACGCCAAAAACAATCCGCCGCGCGCTGGGATTCATCGAGTCCGGCGTGATCCGCGCGAAGGATTTTGTGGACGGCGAGTGCGCGCTTACGCAGTTGCCGGAATTGTTCAAATCAATGGCTGCGGGAAACCATGCGATAAAAACGCTGATCAAGGTTCACGAGTAGCAGCGAACGTGAGTTCGCTCTAATTCTTGAAATGAGCCGACTCATGTCGGCTGCTACAAAATCATTTTAGAAAATTTTCGACGTCTGCGTGCAGTTTTTTCAAGTCCGGCAGGTTGATATACATCATGTGTCCGGCGTCGTATTCGGCATAGGTGATGTTCGTCCGGTAATTCGCATCGAGCTGCATGTGGTCGAGCGCGTAATGCACGGTGTCAATCGGGCAGACCAGGTCGCAGTGGCCGCCGAGCACGAGGATTTTCATGTAGGGATTCTGGTTCATCGTCGAGGCGAGCTTTGCGCCGGAGCTGGCGTAGCTGTTGCGGACGCCGTAATTCCAAGGCTGCACGCTGGCGATGAGTTCGTAGGGCAGGTCGTCCTCAAATTTCAATTCTCCGCGCACATAGGAATTCATCGCCGCCGAAAACGGCCCGAGCACCGCCGCGTCGGACGGGTCAAAGTCGGGATACGGCGCGGCGGCATCATCGTCGCGCCCGGTGATGCGCGCGTCGTAGGCGCCGAGAATCATGCCCTCGTCGTGCAGCAATTGTTTGCGGAAGACGCCCTCGTCAATCCGCAGGTGGTTGTCCTCAATGACCTGCGGCTTCAATCCGGTGAGCCGCGCGAGTTCGTCGGCGATTTTTTTGTGCTCGTCGGCGGAAAGCGAGCCGCCTTGTTGCAGGGCGGCCGCGTATTCACCCTTCGCAAATTCCCGCGACTCGGCCAGCGCCTTCGCCAGGTCGTTTTGCAGATCGTCCGGCAATTTTTTATGGAATTGCGCCGCAGCCGTGTAGGCCGGCAGATAAAGCGGATATGGCACGTCGTTGCCGGGATTGTCCCAGATCGTCGCAAAATCCAGAACGCCGGAGACGAGAATCATCCCGTTCAGATACATTCCGTAGCGCGAACTCAAATGGTCGGCCAGTCCCGCTGCGCGGAAGACGCCGTAGCTTTCGCCGCAGAGATATTTCGGCGAGAGCCAGCGTTCGTGGCGCGTGGTCCAGAGCCGGATGAATTCGCCGACGGAATCCAGATCTTCGGCATCGCCGAAAAATTCATCCGCCTTTTCATCCTTCGCCGCACGGCTGAAACCCGTCGCCACCGGGTCAATGAAAACCAGGTCGCTGTTGTCCAGAATTGAATACTCATTGTCCACGAGGCCGAATGGCGGCCTGGGCAGCGTGCCGTCCTCGTTCATCTTCACGCGGCGCGGGCCGAGAGCGCCAAGGTGCAGCCACACGGACGACGACCCGGGGCCGCCGTTGAAACAAAACGTGATCGGCCGCTTTTCGATTTCCGATTTTTCACCCTGTCGCGTATAGGCGACATAAAAAACCGACGCGCTGGTCGTGCCGTCTTTTTTCAAGATCGGCAGCATGCCTGTCTCGGCCACATAGGTGACGCGCTGGCCGGCGATGGTGACGGTGTTGGTGGTGAAGACGGGCTTGTGCGTGGCGTCGGGGATTGTGGCCGCGTCATTTTTCGCGGGCGCGTTGGTGTCGGCGGAGGGTGAATTTGTTGTCGGGGCATCCGCCGCGTGCAGGCGGGCGGCGAGCGCGAACGGCAGAATCCAGCAAAGTTTTTTCATGGCAATCATATTCTTTATATTGGACAAGGATGGGCGTTTGCCCGCCGGGACGCAAGCGCGAGTCGGAAGCA
>CAYPTV010000097.1:0-8742 GCA_964413505.1 uncultured Bifidobacteriaceae bacterium
CCCAGCGTCGCTACGAAACCAATACAAATGGATTAATTCAGCGTTTCCTTAAGCGACTCTGAGGCAGCCGACGTGAGAAGAAGGGTTTTGGCAAACCTTGGGCAATCCAGATCAATCCGATTCCAAAACGATGGTATCATACATGAGGCCGCCGCCGTTGGCGCGCAGGGTCAGTGTGTTTGCGCCTTTTTTCAGGATGGCGGCGGGAAAGGTGTATTCGTTGCGGGCGTATCGTCCGCTGCGGTTGGTGGAGCGGCGCACGCTGGCGTCATCGGGGTAGGAGAGGCGTCCGACTTCCGTGCCGTTGACGGATGCAACGACGCTGCCGCCGCCGCCGGCGATGGCGATGGTCAGGTAGCCTTTGCCGGAATAATTCTTTTTAAGGTTGAAATTGACCGTCCATGTGCCGGTCTTCTGGGCGTAATACCAGTCCTTCGATTCCCTGCTCCTGCCGATGGTGAAGACAAGGTTGGTGGGGACCTGGCGCATCCACTGGCTGTTGCGCGGCACGTTGCCGAACTTGAATTCCCCGGCCATGCGGTCGGCCTTGCCGATCTGCCAGAGCAGGTTCGTGTGATAGGGCGCGTCCCAATTGATGACGCCCAGGTCCAGCTTGTCGCCGCCCAGCACAATTCCATCTTTTGCGAATGACTGGGTGACGGGCCCCTGGGTCTGCCATGCGTAAAGCGTGTAGGTGCCGGGCCGCACATGAGGCAGGGTGAATTTGCCGTGCGAATCGGCCTTGACATAAAAAATATAACCGCCGGCTTGGTTGTAAATGATGCTGGCGCGGTCCGTGGCGGCACCGTTGTTGACTCCGCCGCCGCCACGGCCACCGCGTCCGCCGCCGCGCGCAAACCCCGGCGCGGAGTTTGTGCCGGACGCAATGTCATTGGTGGACGACATCGAGTTGGTGGAGGAAAAGTCTGTGGCGGATGAAATGGCGTTCGTGGAAGAAATGGAATTGGTCAACGCGCCCTGCCCTCCTGCGATGGAATTTGTTCCGCCCCTGCCAAAGCCGCCGCGCCCGCCCCTGCGCCCGCCGCCGCCGCGCGGACTGACCGCGTTGGTGGGCTGCGCGAGGATTATATAGGCGTATGCCGCCCAACGGTCATGGGAAATCTTTAACTGGCCGGTGACAGTGGTGCGGTTGGTTGGAAAGAGCGGCTCCTCGACCCATTGATACGGCCATTTCTTTTGTTCGTCGTCGGCGGTCTTTTTCGCGTCGGCGATGATGGCCGACGGGGTTTTGCCGGAATTGACATAGAGATACCACGGGCCGAATATTTTCTGGCCGTTAATCCCTCCCGCCGTGCCGCCGCCGCTGAAATGCCCGCCGCCGAGATAATTCAAGATGAGCGCGTCCTGATGCACGGCCAGTTCCTGCCGCAACGGCCCGCTCGCGTAGGCCTCCGTGCTGACCGGCATGAAGAACGCCCCGAAGCCGTGTCCGAAATGCCCCCACATCGGCGCTTCGGCATAATACAGAACCCAGTCGTATTTGGAATAGACCGAGCCGTCGGGCAATCGCCAGGTTTCATCGCCTAGATTCCCGATTTTGGAGATGCCCTGGAGAAACTCATAGGATTTTTGCTGGCCGATGCGCTCGGGCGTCCAGGTCCAGTCGAGGATGGACATGTCGAAGCGATACATCGTGCGCATTTCGCCGCCAAATTGTCCCTTGATGATGACGTAGGGATGGATGCCGCTTTCGCCCTTGAGCATGACGTAATGGTCTTCGAGATAAGGCGTGTTGGTGTCAATGATGGCGAAGTGGACGATGGCGGGCGTGTTCGTGATGATCTTCACGATGCGCGCGTGCAGGTAGCCGGTGCTGGCGTTGTATTCGTGGTAAAACGTGCGGCCGCCGTCTGTGTCGCGCGGGACGGTGCCGTGAAGGTTGTGGGCAAGCTCCGTTCCATTCTTGATGACGGAGATTGCGCTGATGTCGTTGCGCACGTCGTGGCCGAAGGTGATCTTGAGCAGGCCGTTGTCGAGGACGAGGTTCGTGATGGCATCCGGGCTGTAATCGCCGGGGGCGGCGTCCCGGCCGTTGAGGGTCATTTGCATTTCATTCGCCGCGCGGGAAATAAAAACTGTTGAAAACGCGGCGAACAGGACGACGGCAAAACGAAACATCAATTTCATGGTAAAAGTTTAAGGGTGACAATCAAGACGCCGGAACTTCGCGGAAAGTTTCGCCGAATGAACAAATAGTCGCCCTCAAAGCTCATAGAATCCTCGACAGCCGCCGTGGCTCCGTGCAAAAATCAGTTTCGATTCCCATGTAATCGTAAATCACATGAGCAGCACAATCCGTTATTTTCTCTTCGCGGCTCTCGCCGCGTTGTCGGCCGTGCCCGGTCGCGGCGCGGACGATGCCGCTCCGCCCCAACAGTTCGCCGGTGCGACGCCATTGCAATGGTCGGTGCGCATGGCGGATTCGGAAATGGCGCGGCTTGGCGACAGGCTTGCATGGAAGGAAGGCGGCAAAGCCACCTGGGATTACGCGGCTGGATTGTTCACGCTCTCGCTGCTGAAATTGAACGAGGCAAAGCCGGACGCGCGTTATGTTCCATTCGTCACGAACGCCATCGGCTCGTTCGTTTCGGCGGATGGAAACATCCGGACTTACAAACCGGAAGAATATCAACTCGACTCCTTCAATTCCGGCAGGACGGCGCTGGCTCTATTTCAGATCACGCAGGAGGCGCGTTACAAAAAAGCCGCCGACCTCTTGCTTGCGCAACTTTACACCCAGCCGCGCACGAGCGACGGCGGATTCTGGCACAAGCAGCGATACACAAATCAAATGTGGCTCGACGGTATTTACATGGCCGAACCGTTTTACGCGGCGATGGGCCGGTATATGATAAACCGGAATGGCGTTTACGAAGACGTGGCGAAACAATTCGGCTTGATTGACGAACACCTTTACGACGCTAAAACCGGATTGTATTACCACGGCTGGGACGCGGCCAAAATCCAGCCGTGGGCGAATCCAGTCACCGGCGCGTCGTCCAATTTCTGGGGACGCGCCGACGGCTGGTATGCGATGGCGCTGGTGGACACGCTCCAACTTCTTCCGACAGATCATCCCTCGCGCTTGGGCCTTCTCGCGCAGATCAAAAAGTTTTCCGCCGGCATCTTGAAATGGCAGGACGCGAACAGCGGCCTGTGGTGGCAGGTGATGGATCAGGGCAACCGCAAGGGCAATTACCTCGAGGCGACGGCATCCGCCATGTTCGTCTATGCGCTGGCCAAGGGCGTGAACGACGGCGAACTTCCACGCGATTACATCCCGGCGATTCTCAAAGGCTACAACGGCATCGTCACAAAACTCATCAAGACCGATGGCGGACGATTCTCGCTGACGCAATGTTGTTCCGTCGCCGGGCTTGGTTTCACCGGCGCACATGGCCGCCCGCGCGACGGCTCGTTTGATTATTACGTCAGCGAACCGGTTGTCGAAAATGATTTAAAAGGCGTCGGGCCGTTCATCCTGGCCGGGATTGAAGTTCAGAAAATTCTTGATCCGCAAAATCAAAAATCAAATCCATGAGAAAGATAATTCTGTTTGCAGCTTTGTTCCCGCTCTTGCTCACGCATCCGCTTTGCGCGGCGGAAATTTCGCCTGTTCAATCCGAATGGTCGCAGGTGCCGCAAATCCTTGAGCGCATCGCCGCGCCAAAATTCCCGGACAATTATTTTGTCATCACCGATTTCGGAGCAATCGCGGACGGCAGGACGGATTGCACGATGGCAATTTCAAATGCGATTTCAGCCTGCGCGGAAAAAGGCGGCGGCCACGTCGTTGTTCCCGCCGGAGAATTCCTGGCCGGCGCGGTTCATTTGCGGAGCAACGTGGACCTGCACCTTGAAACAAACGCCGTTTTGAAATTCAGCACCAACCCGAACGCGTATCTGCCCGTCGTGTTCACACGGTTCGAAGGAACGGAGCTTTACAATTATTCGCCGCTCATCTACGCGCTCGGCCAGAAAAACGTCGCGGTGACCGGCCACGGCACCATTGACGGCCAGGCCGACAATTCAAACTGGATGGCATGGAAAAACACAAAGTCTCGCGCGACGCTGGTGAAGATGGCCACCGACGGAGTGCCCGTGGAGCAACGCCAGTTCGGTCCCGGCTTCAACTTGCGACCGGGCTTCATCGAGTTCAACCGCTGCGAAAATGTCCTGGTCGAAGGCGTCCGCATCCGCCGCTCGCCCATGTGGGAAATCCATCCCCTGCTCTGCACCAACGTCACCGTGCATGGCGTGGACATCATGTCGCACGGCGTCAACAACGACGGCTGCGACCCCGAAAGCTGCCGCGACGTTCTGATCGAAAAATGTTTGTTCGACACCGGCGACGATTGCATCGCCATCAAGTCCGGCCGCAACAACGACGGTCGCCGCGTCAACGTCCCGTCCGTTGACATGATCATCCGCGATTGCACGTTTCGCGACGGCCACGGCGGCGTGACCGTCGGCAGCGAAATTTCCGGCAGTTGCAGCAACGTATTCGTGGAGAATTGCGAGATGAGCAGTTCAAACCTCGTCTGCGTGCTGCGTCTGAAATCAAACGCTGTCCGCGGCGGCGTGCTGCAAAACATCTTCATGCGCAACGTGAACGTCGGACTTGTGAGGGATTCCGTTTTGCAGATTGATTTTCTTTACGAGGAGGGCGCAAAAGGCGGTTTCAAGCCCGTCGCACGAAACATTGTCCTGGAAAACATCAATGTCGCGCAGACGCCGCGCGTGCTGGATGTGCGCGGCTTCGCCGGTGCCGACATCAGCGGCGTGCGCATTTACAACTCGACATTCAAACAGGTCGCGAAGGAGGATTTGGTGCAGGATGCCGACGTGAAACTCGTGGACTGCGTGCTTGAGCCGAAGAAATGACGCGCTCAATTTGCCATTAAATTGTAACTTGCAGTCACGCGGTCGTCACTTAATCTTTGGCCCATGAATCCGGCGGATTTATTTGCGCACGAAACCAACACGACCAATCTCGCGCCCGGCGAATACCTTTTCAAGGCCGGCGACGCCCCCGACGGCATGTTCGTCCTCCTCGAAGGCTCGATGGTCGTGATGGTCGGGGACAAGGTGCTTGAAAACTCCACACGCGGCGCCATCCTCGGCGAACTTGCGCTCATTGACCAGTCGCCGCGCGTCGCCACCGTCGTCGCCCGCGAAAACTCCCGGCTCGCCAAGATTGACCAGCGCCGCTTCAACCATCTCGTCCAGCAAAATCCCTTCTTCGCCACCCACGTCATGAAAGTCCTCGCCGACCGCATCCGCCACATGAACGAACTCCACCTCAAGGGCACCTGACGGAACCCTGCTGATTTATCGCAGCCCGCTGATTGGCCGGTTCACAAGCCAAAAGACCATGAATATGAATGCGAATCCGAGGCACAACGCCACCCTGGTGAAAAACCGCATTTGTTTTTGATGCGCCGACATATCCGGTTTTCTCCTGCGAATGTTATTATTTTGCATAAGGCACCCCCATTTATATCCACGGCAGCACATCCACGCCATCAGGTGTTTTACCCATGAGAAAACTCCGCACGAGAACGTGCGTCTTTCGGCAGAGAGACCCACCCTGCTGTTTCCGCGCCGGACGACGCTGCGATTCAATGAGTGATGAAACAGGACCGGTTCACAAGCCAGAGAACCGCAAACATCAACAGGATGCCGGTAAAAATCCACAACCCGATAAAAAATCTGACCTGCTTCTGATGCGATGACAGGCTGCGTTTTCTGGGGCGAAAGTTTTGGTGCGTCATAAAATTGCATTGATATGCCGGAAAGAAACAGTCAACACTCACCCTTTTTTGCCAAATGCTGGGCGTATATAAACCCGTCTTGCAAGAAAGCGCTTGAACAACAGAACAACCAAGCAGCCCCGGAAGAAATCACTGGATAACCTGGTGCCTTCGCGTCCTTCGCGCGGCAAAATTCAGGAGATAGATCGAATCAATTCGGGGCAATGACGTGGAATGAATTCGATTTCACCTCGACATCCAGACCCGCATAGATTTTATCGGCGGAAATCTCCTGGGATGGATTCACCTTTAGATTCTCGATTTGAGACTTGAGTTCCCAGACGTCGTTGAATTTCCGCTCCATGACAAGCCGCTCGCCCACGTCAATGCGAAAACGATTTTCCAAAAGGGCATAGTCCTTGTTCGCCTGCGCCAGATTGGTCTCGGTCAGGGCAATCCGATCCGTAAGACCGGCAAGCTGGTTGGTCAAATCCATGATGCGCTGGCCCGATGCCTGGTTTTCCGAAGCCGAATCCGCCACCTGCCGGTTCAGGTTGGTGATTTGATCCGCTTCGAGGGCGATGGTGGATTCGGCTTCGGCCAGATGGTTCGAAAATGCCGACGAATCGGACAAGGCCTGGTTGAGATTGTTGGAGGTGACTTCGAGGCTGTTTGAACACACCAGAATCGTCTCTTCATCAGCGGTGATCTGCGACTGTGCCGTGGTAATCTGGTTCGAATAATCGGTGATTGCACCGGCATCGGTGTCATGCTGCGCATCGTCGCCGTGTTTCACGACGATAAGGGCCATGATCAGCACGGTGCAGGCCAATGCAAGGATTATGGATAAATATTGTTTCATGCCGGACAGATTCCCGCCTGCTGAAAATCTCCAATGGGACGAAAAAACGCAACGGAATTAATGCAACAATTGAGTGACAAATGCCGGGCATTCAATATCCCTTGCGATGGCACGACGGGTTGGTGCAGGATCAGGATTAGTGCAGGATGTTTCCCGCCCGCAGGATGCCGACGATGCCGACCAGTATCCAAAAGCCGTTCAGCACCATGTAGGCGTTGTCGCGCTTGAGCGTGGAGCACCACATGAGCATGATGGCGTCGGTCGTGTTGAAGACCCATACGAACATGAACGGGCTTTTCGGCCCCATCCAGCTTACGAGGCTGAAGCTGAACACCCGCATTAACACGCCGGTCATCTCGATGGTTTTAATATGGCGGCTGATGAATATATTCATGCCGCGATGGTCACAAAAGATGGCGGCCCGCGCGAGCAAATCCTCATCCGCCCTCCCGTGCGCCATGTTTATGCTTGACGACCTTTCGCGCCGGGCAGAATCTGCCTTCATCATGAAAATCTTCCAGTTCCTTGTCGTCGCCATGCTTTCGGTCGCCGTGTGCCAGGCCCAGCCGTCAACAGCCACGTTCCAGCAGCGGTTGGCTTCGATTGTTGATTCGTCACAACCACCGGCGGACACAAATGCGCCCGTCAATTACGTCATCAAGGTGCTGATGAAGAACTCTAAAGGCGAGACCAGCGCGCTTCAACTCACAACGGTCGCAGGTTCGTTTGAACTGGACACTCTCAGCACGAACACGGCGAAGATTAACGGTGGCGACATTCCTTCAACCCTCAAGATGAGCGGCACGCTGACGACGATCAACGATCAAACAGGCCGGCTCAAGCTTTTCCTCGGTCGCACCGTGCCATATGT
Source organism: uncultured Bifidobacteriaceae bacterium (assembly GCA_964413505.1). Lineage (GTDB taxonomy): Bacteria > Verrucomicrobiota > Verrucomicrobiia > Limisphaerales > UBA11358 > UBA11358. The sequence continues at coordinate 7,508 of CAYPTV010000097.1, forward strand.
AACAAGCACCGTCAACAATGGGACTTCATTCGGGATGGCCTCGTCCTATTCTCAAATGTCGGTGGGACTGGAATCCGCCTTCGTGGTTACGTTCGGCAAACCGCTGTTGATCCAGGCGGACGACAACGGGCAAGTCACCCTGCTCGTAACGCGCGGGGAAGATTAAGGCCTCCGGCGGCTTCGTGCTTTCACGCCATGGTAAAAAAATCCGCACGGCAGGTCATGGGGTCTTCACCCCGCTGAACCATCGGTGCCCTGCCCGCTTGTCGTCTCCCGCGACAAGTCGGCATCGGATGGTTTGCTACGCGTGCGGAACCCGCCCGTGAAATGGAGGAACAGGCAAATCAACAGAATCAGGCCAACCACACCGCCAATCAGGCCTGCCAGGCAGAATCCGCTGCCAGCAAAAAAAAACGGCAGCAGAACCAATGAAAGCAATGTTTTCATGCCTCCATGATGACACGGCATTGCAGCAGGTTCCATGGGGTCTTCACCCCACCCCATCACGGATTCAATCGGTGCAAAAAAATGAAATTCGTGTCTTCCGCCTTCGGAGCGCGGATTGTCCCAATCCGCAGCGCGTCCGCCCACACGAGCCGCCTGGCAACTCCCGGCGTCAACCGCCTGCCATCCGCTGCGAGTTGAGACAACTCGCGCTCCTCCCCATCCTAAATTGATCAATCACTGCTTCCCTCACCCGTAAATGGGACAAAGCATCCGATTTTTGCCAGAAACGGGTCATTTCCATGACCAAGGACGGAGCATCTTTGACCATTTATGACATTTTGATGACCATGGATGGAGCATCCATGGTCATAGATGGAGCATCTTTGGTCATGGAAATGGCCGGAATTCCCCTTTTTTACGCCACCGGGTGAAGGTTTTCGACCGCCAGGATCGCCAAAACACCATGCAAACAAGGGTGTTAAGAATTATCTCGCTGACATACAATGGATGTATTCCCCCGTCGGACGGGGAGGAACGGGTGAGGGTCGGAGCGCCCTTTAATCAATACCATTTCCATTTGCCCAGACTGTTTCGTTCCGTCATTTTTTCGTTCCGCCGCTGGAATTATGTAGATGACAAACAAATGAGGTAAAACTGGCAGGGCGGGCATTCCCCTGCCCGCCGAACGCGTGGGTTTGCAACCGACGGCGCGCACGGAGCAACGCGCCCTGCCCAGAAAGTTTGTTAACTGCATAATCCCATCCGCCGCGCAAGACGCTTGACAAATT
>CAYPTV010000098.1:0-8611 GCA_964413505.1 uncultured Bifidobacteriaceae bacterium
GTGCCACAATCAATCTTGCGGTTGCTGTCGGTGGCACGGCTCCGTTTAGTTATCAATGGCAAAAAAATTCGAGCAACCTTCCCAATGCCACCAATGCCACGCTAACCATCACCAATGTCAGCTCGTCCGATTCAGGTAACTACAGCGTCAGTATCACCAATGCATCCGGCAGCGTCACCAGCAGCAACGCCGTAGTTACCGTGGCTTCAAGCATACTGCAAGTTACTTCTACCTTTGATTCCGGCAACGTCGTTCCTAGCATTCCAATCTCGACCAATAATGATCTAGTCATGTTTAATCTTGCTTCTGTGAACCCGGCTGCCAATGGCAACAATTTCACCGGTGTTTATATGCGGAACGGCACCACCGGTGCCGCTTATGATGGCAACGGCGGCACCGGCTCCAATCCGGCCAACATCATGAACAGCGGCACCAACGATTTTATTCTTAACACCAATGCGGCTCCCAATGGTTATGACATCACTTCGATAGTTACTTACTCGGGTTGGACGGACAGCCGGGCGGGTCAGGATCACTCCCTATGGTATCAACTCGTTGGCAACACTGGCTTCACTCAAATTACCAACGTCACTGTGGCCGCGAGCGCCGGCTCCTTGCGCGTGGCAGTCAATAACAGCCAGGGAGTGATGGCGTCCGGCGTCCAAGCCGTCCGTGTCGTGCTTAATCAGAGTTATTTTGTCTATCGGGAAATCGTCGTGGCGGGCGCACCAACGGCGGCGACTCTTCCTACGTTGCAGATAGTCTTGCTTGGCAGCGGCTCCGTCAAAGTCTGGTGGCCGGCGTCAGCCGTTGGTTATACATTGAAATCAACGCCCGCTCTCGGCGCGGGAACTTCATGGCAATCGGTAACAAATGCGCCAGTGCTGACCAATGGCAGTTATCAAGTCATCCTGACAATCACCAACACACAATTTATTCGTTTGCAGAAGTGAGTTGGAAACAGGCGCGACGAAATTATTTTAGACCGCCATTCCTGCGGGCCTCTTCCAGCAAGCTGCGAGTCAACGGGTATTTTCTAATGGCCAGCAGCGAGAGCAGGCAGATAAACGCGCCGAGGACAAACGTCACCGCGCCGAGACGCCAGATCGCTTCCGGGTTTTGCATCACGGCTTCGGCATTTTTGGGCACTTTGTATCCAATGAAATCAAGGCAGTAGCCCGATGCCATCAGGCTCATCGAAATTGCCATGCGCATGGACAAGCTAAAGACGGACGAATAGCCGCCATCTTTCTTGATGCCGGTCTGAAGTTGATGGATTTCTGAAACGTCGGCCATCATGGCATTGGCGATGGGGAGCATAACTCCATTCCCAAACCAGTAAGCGGCATGAAGCGGAACGAACAGACACAACGCCAGCGGCACAGCATGTCCGGCAACAATCCAAGCCGCATCATGCGGGACCAAGCCGGTCACAAATAACAAGCCAAGCATCAGACTGGCCGCGACGCTCACCAACCCGCCAATCAAAACGGTATTGCGCTTGTCGTATTTTTTTGCCAATCCGACCGAAATGAACGCGCCCAAAGCCATACCCACCATGGTCCCGCCATGAGCAATTGTTTTTTCGAACGCCGAAAACTTCATATAGTCGTCATACACGAATATCTGCAGCGAACTGACCAGCACCATGCCTGCGCAAACAACAAAAACAAAAACAAACACCCAGCGTGGATTTGGATCGCGTAGAATCTGTTTCATATCCACCAGAAAGCCATTGATCCAACCGGCCTTGGTTTCCCTGGCCGCGTGGCGGGTGTCCTCATGCCAGTGAAACGTGAATATGACAACGACCATGACGAAAACCGCCGTGCTGATGGCGAAGACAGAGCCCATGTGAAGGTAGTTCGCGGCCACAGTTGTGCCGCGGACAGTTCCCCGATCCTGAAAAAAAATTGACCACGCCATGGCCGGGCCGGCGAAGTTGGCAGCCATGTTGAAAATTTGACGGATGCTCTGAAGTTTGGCTCGTCCTTGGTAATCAGAGCACATTTCAAAGCCCAAAGCCATGTAGGGGATGAAAAACATCGTCAGGCCGGTGCGCAAGGCCAGGTTCACCACAATCACATATCCTAAAACCGACATCGGGCTGGAGCGGAAAACTTCCGGCACGAACCAAATCATATACGAACTGACCGCCATGAGCATTCCGCCGACAATCATATAGGGATGGCGGCGTCCCCAGCGACTGCGGGTATTGTCGCTGATATGCCCCATGATCGGCTCAAAAATCGCCTCCCAAATGACGGAGACCGACATCGCGACACCAGCCCAGGCCGGGTTCAGACCGAGGGCTTTGGTGAAGAAGATCATGGCAAAACCGAACACGCCATTCATCACCAGAGAATTCGCACATTCACCCACGCCGTAGGTGAGCATGTGTGAGAAGGAACAGGATTTTGCCGGCAGGAAGGTCATGTCACCAGTTATTACCATAATTAACTGGTCACTGCAATCATTTGAAGTAACTCACACTTTATCCATAGACTTCTCTGGCCGAAAATATTGGCAAGCTAACCGCCAAAACTTAAGGCGTATAGATTGCGTTTTGTAGTCTAGTCAGGTCAGCCACATTTGCGGTGGCGGATGCGCCGGCAGAAAGTTCAGTATTCAAAGTATTCCACTTCCAATGTTCTGCGTGCCCGTCGGCAAACGCCAAGGTGCAACCTTGAGAATGGCGGGCCGAGGGTGCGTTGTCCCAGGTCCCAGTAGCATTCGGGGGGCAGGTCAGAAAAAAAACACCATCTCCCAGAGAAAGAAGGCTTTCATCAATGAAAGTCAAAGAGTTCGCCGGGCCGGGGTTGCGAATGTCAGATGTTTTCCGACAAATAGGATAAGCTGCGGAAACAGTGAATGTGTTGACTTGTCCTGCCGTGCTGGTATCGCCGGGCGCTCCAGCTCCCATCCGTGCATTGAGCGAAACCGTCCGCAACGGGACGACCTTCATGGGAGCTACTGGCAAGGCGGTTGGACATTGGTAAATTCCAGGATTGGGATTGTAAGAATAGAGCCGGCAATTTGTAATCCATGTAAGATTGGTGGCGTCCGTGACAGATTGCATATCCCCGCCGACCCACGATTCCGGCGGAGAAACATTGGCAGGACTGACGAGCACCCAGTTGGGCACAAGACGCTCATTGTAATCACCAGAATACATGGTCCAGCCCAAGTCCAATTGTTTCATATTGCTGACACACTTGATGCTCAAAGCCCGCGCCTTGGCCTTGGCCAATGCCGGCAGCAACATCGCCGCCAAAATGGCAATGATGGCGATGACCACCAACAGTTCGATTAGTGTGAAACCATTCGAGATGGTCTTACGGGCACTAATACTTATGGGCGGCTCAAATTGATTCATAATCGAACAGACAGCACATGGTGATGAATTAAATATGGCTGACACCTTGGAAAGAACAATGGACAAAAGCCGGATTTGGATAGACTTTTTTAACAACCCGTTTTGAATTCCGACTTGATCAGCCTCGTCCCAGTATTTTATTGCGATAGTCGGCGGGCGGCACGCCATTCATTTTCCTAAAAAAGCGGCTGAAGTAATACTCATCCGCAAAGCGAAGTTCATCAGCCACCTCTTTGATAAGTGCGTCCGAACGAATGAGCAGCTTGATGGCTTCCTGATTGAGCCGCCGGTTGAGGTAGGCCTTTGGACTCAGTCCCGTGCTCCGGGCGAAAGCCATGGAAAATGCGCTCACCGGCAGCCGCAGGGCAGCCGCCAAAGTTTCGATGCGCAGATCGGCCCCTAGGCGTTCCTCAATCAAATCAAACACCGGCTTGAATCGCCCATGAGTTTGAATGTGGTTGATGATGATTTTGTCCAAATCCGGCAATGACTTTGCCAGCCATGATTGGATTTGGGCTTGGAGCAGCAAAAGGCTTTTCACCTCATTGCCGGGTTCGAATTGCCAGTCTCTTAACAAGGTTTTTTCGTTCCAGCGTCCAAGCCGTATGGGTTTGCGCCCCGGCCAGTCCAGCAGAGGATCCACGCCCGGCAGCCATTCACACCGGAATTTGAGGAAGTAAACCTTGAATCGCTCGTTGCAGCGGCGTTCCACCGGCACACAGCCCGGCAAATACCAGACCCAACCCGGTTCCAGTTCAATCACTTCACCATCGTGGACAATTTGGCGACGCCCGGAAAGGGTCAGGTCAATGTGATGCAAAAAATCGCTTTCCGCGCGGCCTTGCGAACTCCATTCCGGGCCGCCTTCGGAATAATAAAGCCCGATCAGATGAATGTGAAGATTCTCGGCGATCTGGAGCTTTTTTTGCAACTCGCTCTCGTTGAGAATCGCCTTCGCGCCGACGGTGCTGCTGGGATCGGTGGTGTCTCGGAGTTGCACATGCATACAGTATGGCGATTGTTTGAAAAGTGCAAGAAATTGCCACTTTCAATCAGGTTCACGCAAAGGCTCGTATTGACAGACTTTGTGCGCAGTCAATCTGCGCTGGATTTCCAGAAACCCTGATGCTGTCGCGAAGTTAATGGCACATCCAACCATCGTCCTTCCTGTTTAATTCCTTTGGCGCCGACCTTGAGAATCGTCCCGTCCAGTTTGGCCGTGAAATTTTGCGTGCCGACCGGGAGCCGCAAGTTGATGCTGATGGCTGACGGCAATTTCGAGGTGTCCACCGAGTAGTTCCACTGATCACCTTCATGCTTCCATGCCACGGACACGAGGCCGAATTCCGTCACGACCGTTCCCGAAGCTTGGGTCAAATCGCCGAGGCGCGGTTCGATGAGCAGGGATTTTTTTTGAACCGGTCCGTCGAGTCGCACACCCAGAACATAGGAACTCAAAAAATAAGCCGGGAACATCCCGTAACAGTGCGCTTGCGAACCCCAGGAATGTAGTCCTTCAAAAGTCGCCTCGTAAGGACTTTCGGCCATGTCCTTCCATTCTACGCGCTGCTTGTTCAGGACGGCCAGGTCTTGCGCTGAATCATCGGCGGCGTATTGCTGTTTGAAAAAATAATAATACTGCATGATGTCATTTTCCACGGGCGGATGGGCCAGCAGATATTTGGTCACGCTTGCCTGACGATTTTCCGGAACAATTCCTTGATCCAGCGTGAACAAAGCGGCGTGGCGCGTGGGTTCAATCAGATTGTTTTCAACTGTCAACTTGAGCGGACGATAATCAGGAGCTTTTTTGGCGACCGCCAAATCGTAATAGCCCGCGTAATAAGTTCCGGCAGTTTCATCCCAAAGAACGGTGTTAATGGCGGCCGACAAATCTTGGGCTGCGCGGTCGAATTTTTCCGCCTGTTCCTTTTCACCAATCAGGTTTCCCAAAAATGCCGCGTCGGCGAGCGCGCGATAAATGAAAGCGTTGAGCGCCGTGCCTTCACAGGTTTGATAGCCGACCGGGTCGCCCCAGACCACCCATTCGCGCGCGAGCACCAGACCGCGCGCCGTGCGGCGGTCGATAAAATAATTCATCTGCTTGACGATGGCCGGCCAGATTTCGCGGATGACTTCCGTCTGGCCGCAACTTTCATAATAACGCCGCGCGCCCTCCACCCAATCGCAAGCGCGGTCTTCCATTTTCGCGTGAATGTCAAAGCGGTCGGAGGAAGTATGCGCCTTCACCCACCCATCGGGCTGCAGAGTGTAAGCGGTGCGACGCAGCATCTCTTCGAGCAGACGCGGGTCGGCAAAAACTTTTTTCCCGTCGTCAGTCGTGCCGGTCATCGCCACGCGCGTGACGTCAAAAGCCGGCGGGTCGCAATCCATCCATTCCACGCGCTCACGGTCGGTGCAATCCACATAGGCATCCTCGCTCGTGATTTCCAATCCGCGCGCGCACGTTTTCCAAAGCCGGTTCAGCAAAGGATCGCTGGATTCAAAAGTCCCCGCCTGATCGAAAGGATAAAGCCGCTCGACAAATTTCACGCTCTGCAAGGTGACCCGCCCGGATTTGACGCGAATGCCGCCTTCAAAAATCGAATGCGTGTCCGTGGAAATGTAAGTCTGCTTGCCCGCGCGGCAGATAATCTTTGTCGGCTGCGAATAAGTCAGTTCGAGAACACTGCCTTCATCCGCGTCCATTTCAATTTGCACATAGGCGAGAATCAAATGCTTGAACTTGAACGAAACTTCCCCGCCCGCATTAAGTGTCAGCGGCCAGTGAGTTTCGTTTTTCCAGACAGGTTCGACCACCGTTTCACGCAACAAGGGAATGCGCCGCGCGGTCAACTCACCCCAGCTATTCTGTGCCGGCTGCGTCGCCGTCCACTTGCTGTCATCATAATCCGGCAGCGTCCAGTCGCCGTCCTCCACCCGCGCGTCAACCACGTCGTAGATGTTCGGCCAGTCCGTTCTTGCCTGACGATAACGAGTCTGGTCACTCCATTTCCAAGTGGCATCCGTGGCGCAAATCGTCCGGTCGGCCTGCATCAAGCGTGCGGTAAAACCCGGCGCGTGCATGCGAACCTTGCCGTTGCTGATCCGTGATATTACGAGCACGGTCATCACGTTGTCGCCTTTGTGCAAATACGGAGTGATGTATATCGAGTCATATTCAGGAGCTTGTGGTTCAAAACGCGCCGGACCGCGCTGCACATACTGGCCATTGACCCAAAGCATATACCGGGCGTCGGCAAAAAGTTGCAGCGTGGCTTTCTTCTTCGCATCTGCCAGTTGAAAATGTTTGCGGAACGCGACACAGCCGCCATTCTTTTGTTCGGAACTCGGTTGCCCCGTCCAAACCAACGAAGCTGTAAGCGTTTTTCCAACTGAATCCGTGGCTACAGCCCTTGTCGGACTTATTGGAATTAAAATTCCACATAACACCGAGATGATGATTTTGTGAAAACAGGTTTTCCCACATAGGATTTGAATTCGCTTGGCACAGGCTGCTGACAGACTAACAGGATTGATCATAAAATTAAAAAGTGTTTTAGGTTTGGCGAAATTAATTGCTTGGTTTAGTCGGGTGCGAAGATCAAGGCTGTCTGGCAGGCAAATCTCTTTTTACTTGCAGTGTGCCATCCACGGTTAATCGGCTCATGTCCCACGCTAGTCGTCCATTGCCCGGCGACGGCGGAGTTATCTGGTCAAATTTGCCAACGTAATTCATCGCGCTGAAAAGTTTGAATGAGTCGCCCGCTGCCAGCGCTCTGCCGCTGCAATCTAGTTTCAATACTCCGCCATAAGTCAGCGTGGAAATCCCAGTGATCAAATCATGGCGCTGTCGCCAAATGGTCTTGCTAATTTTCATGGCGTTCGTGCCGTCCAAGGTCAAGGTATTGCTGACGGTCAAGGTTCCGAATGACTTGCCGGTCGCAATCGCGCCTTGAGTTTGAACAGTCACCGCGCCGTTGATCTGTCCCTGACCTTCCAAGGTGGCATTGGCGGCCACCGTCACCATTCCACTTTCCAGCAAACCATTCACGCGCAACTTTCCATCGGCGATTAAAGTATGGCCCCGGTAATTATTTGTCCCGGTGAGAGTAACCACATTGCGGCCCCGCTTGACCAAGTTACCAGTGCCAGAGATGACTCCATCGAATGTCGTGTTCACCGCGCCATCAAGCGTAAGCGTGCCGCAGCCGAGTTTTACCTGGGTGCCCGACGGGGCTGTGGAAGAAAGTGACGCGCAGCTTTGGTTGAGGCCATTGAGATCCAATATTCCTCCTTGGGAAAGGTTCACTGACGTCGTGGTGGGCAGGAGATTGCTCATCATGCCGATGCCAAACCATTTAGCGTTCAAGTAAGCCTCGGTTTGCAATCTCTGCGTCTCGGTCAACGGGAAATCATAGATCAAAACTTCGCCCTGATACTGGTCTCCGGCGTGACAAAACCGGTCTTTGTTGAACCCGCTGGCGGTGACCGCATTCGTCGTCAACACTTCCACCAAGTTAAACCCATTATGTAAATTAGTGGGCATGGAATCAATTGTGCCTTTCACCGCCAGCCCATTGACATACGTTCTTCCAACTAAAATATGCGGACTAGAAAAATTACTTATCCATATCGGTGCAGCCGGATTGGTGTCATCTGGCCTATGAAAATCGCACGCGCCGTAGTCCGTTAACAAAAAGCTGCTGCCTTTGAAAACGGAAAAAACGGTGCGGATATTTAAATCACTTACGAATGTCAGTGCCTGACTGTTCACAGCTGGATTCAGATCGTGGCTGGCGGTAAAATGAATTGCGCCCAAGCCAGTTTCCGTTTCCGCGTCGGTAACATAGCTGGGAAAACCATTATCTTCAGCGGTTCCCATGGCATTGGCATCATTGCCGCTTAAATCGTTCCACTGGCTGACTTGTGCGCCGTCGGCCAGTTGCAAGTTGGAAGCATCGAACCAGCGCGCCATGTTGTCCGTAGGCGCATGACTGGACAGTTTGAGTGTGCTGCCGATAATCTTGGTTACTCCTGAATAAACTACATTTGTGGCCACGAGCAACGTGCCGCCACCAGCGAGAGTCAGACCATTGGTGCGGGCGTAGTATCCGGTCAGAAGAAGCATGGAATTCGTGTGAACATGAAAATCTCCCGGTTTAATGACAGCAGGCTGGCGGCTTCCTTCCAGATTATTTGTGGCTTCGGAATAATTCCCGGCCATCATCGAAT
>CAYPTV010000099.1:0-8608 GCA_964413505.1 uncultured Bifidobacteriaceae bacterium
AACACCGACCGCGAAGTGTTTCCGAGCAACCTCATCGCCGGAATGTTCAACTTTGCGCCGGCGGAACTGTTCGTCATTGACAAGCCTGAGCAAAAGGACGCGCCGAAAGTTTCTTTCTCGTGATTCGTTGGATTGTTGAATCGTTAAATCGGAAGACGGTTCAACGATTCACTATTTAACGATTGAACGAACATGGATTTCTTTGCCCGCCAAGACCAAGCCCGGCGCAAAACGAAATGGCTCGTCATCTATTTCGTTCTGGCCGTCGCGGCGATGATTGTCGCCATTTACATTGTCACACTCCTGATTTTTTCCGGCGTTCAAGCGCATCAGCACCGCAATTATTTCAATGACGAATCCACGCCGCAAATTTCACTTTGGAACCCGCAGATTTTTCTCGGCGTCGCGCTCGGCACCATTGCGGTCATTTTAATCGGCAGCAGCTACAAAACCATGGCGCTCGCCGCCGGCGGCAGCGCGGTCTCGGAAATGATGGGCGCGCGGCTCGTCAGCTCGAACTCGACCGACCCCGACGAACGCAAGCTGCTCAACGTCGTCGAGGAAATGGCCATCGCCTCCGGCGTGCCCGTGCCGCAGGTTTATGTCATGGACGAGGAGGACGGCATCAACGCCTTCGCCGCCGGCCACAAACCCGGCGACGCCACCGTCACCGTCACGCGCGGCTGCATGAAACTTCTGTCGCGCGACGAATTGCAAGGCGTCATCGGCCACGAGTTCAGCCACATTCTCAACGGCGACATGCGGCTCAACTTGCGCCTCATGGGAACCATTTTTGGAATTCTTTGCCTTGCGATCATCGGTCGTGTGCTTTTGCAAACGGCGCGCGGCGGCGGGCGCAGTCGCGGACAAAATCCTCTGCCGATTCTCGGCCTCGCGCTGCTGATCATCGGCTACATCGGAGTTTTTTTTGGACGCCTGATTCAAGCCGCCGTCAGCCGCCAGCGCGAATTTCTCGCGGACGCCTCGTCGGTTCAATTCACCCGCAATCCCGGCGGCATCACCGGCGCGCTGAAAAAAATCGGCGGCCTCGGCGAAAACGGCTCGCGCCTCGGCCACGCGCACTCGGAGGAGCTTTCGCACATGTTTTTCGGCAACGGCATCAGCGAACCGTTCATCAGCCTGCTCGAAACACATCCGCCGCTTACGGACAGAATCCGCGCCTTCGATCCGAATTTTGACGGAAAATTTCCCTATGTTCGCTACGACGGACGCGACCAGGTGCCCGAAGAAATTTCAAAACCAAGGCGCTCGCAGCAAATGCCAAATCTTTTTGGCGGCGTGCTTGGCGGAACAATTTTAGCATCCGGCGGCATGGAAGAACCGCCCGTCATCAAATCGCGCCACGTTTTGCCAAACGTCGGCAATCCGACGCCGCTGCATCTGGAATACGCCGAGAAGCTGCGTGATTCGCTGCCAGATCAAATTAAAATGTCCGCGCGCGAGCCGCTTGATTCCGCCGCACTGATTTACGCGATGCTTTTGAGCGCCAACGAAAATGACCGCGCCGCGCAAATCGCGGAAATCGCAAAACGCTTCTCGACGGAAGTTTCCTCCAAGACCGCCGCGTTGTTTCCCGACGTTTCCGCCATCGCGACCCACGCGCATCTGCCCGTCATGAATATCGCGCTGGGCGCGTTGAAACAGTTGAGCGCGGGCGATTACCAGAAATTTTCGCAGACGCTCAACTGGCTCATCAATTCCGACGGCAAAGTTGAATTGTTTGAATTCGTCCTGCAAAAAATCGTGATGAGGAACCTGGATTCGCAATTCAACGGCCCGCAAAAAACCGTCGTCCAATTTTACACGATCAAGCCGCTCGTGCCGGATTGCGCCGTGGTTCTTTCCGCGCTCGCAAACGTCGGCAGCGACGACGATGCTGAAATTGAAAAGGCGTTTGAAACCGGCGCCCCGTATCTGCGCGCGCCGGACGACGCGGAATTGAACCTGCTGCCGGGGGAAAATTGCGGCGTGAACGAAATTGACGCCGCGCTCAACCGGCTTGCGCAGGCCGTCCCGATCATCAAAAAAAACCTGATTGAAGCCTGCGTCCACACGGTCGGCGCGGACGGCGTGATCGTGGAAAGCGAGGCCGAACTGCTCCGCGCCATTTCCGACACTCTTGATTGCCCGATGCCGCCGTTTTTGGCAGCATCAGGACAATAATCATGCAATTCACTCGCAGGCAATTTCTCAAAACCAGCGGCACGGCGGGATTTGCGCTCGCTGCGGCTCCAACTTTCGCCTTTGGAAATTCCGCCAGCCCAATTGCCCGGCGCGCGCTCGTGCAACGGCATAACCCAACCGTCACAAAGCTCGACCCGTTTTCCGCGCTGTCCGTCGGCAACGGCGAGTTTGCGTTCACGGCGGACGTGACCGGACTGCAAACTTTTTCCGCCCAATGCGAAAAGGATTTTCCCCTTTGCACGATGTCGCATTGGGGATGGCATTCTTTCCCCGCGCCCGACGGGGTTCGCCGCGAAGATTATCGCTTCAAGGATTTCGACGTTTATGGCCGCAAGGTCGGCTACGCGACAAGTTCGACCGGGCAAGAGGCTCTATACAAATGGCTGCGCGAAAATCCGCACGGCCTGCACCTGGGCCGCGTTGCGTTTGAATTGAAAAAGTCCGACGGTTCGGCGGCGACGCCGGACGATCTGAACAATTGCCGGCAAATTCTGGATTTGTGGAGCGGGCTGATTTACAGCCGTTTTGAATTTGAAGGACAGCCTGTTCAAGTCCAGACCTGCTGCCATCCCGAATTGGACGCGATCGCCGTGCGCGTCGAGTCACCGCTGCTAGCGGACGGCCGGGTCAAAATCCTGATCGCCTTCCCCTACGTCTCGCCGGAAATGGCCACGGCGGACTGGACGAAACCGGAAAGCCACGCGACAAAATTAAATCGTCGCGGCGAAGCTCGTGCGGATTTCGGCCAAAAGCTGGACGACTACGCTTATTTTACAAGTCTGGGATGGCAGCGCGGCGGCGCGCTCGAACAAAAATCGGGGCATGAATTTTTGCTGGGCGCCAAATCCGCCAGCCTGGAATTTGTCTGCGCATTTTCGCCGAAATCGCTGCCGGAAAAACTGCCGGGCTTTGGCATCACGCAATCCGCAAGCGCCGCGCACTGGGAAAATTTCTGGAACAACGGTGGCGCGATTGATTTGAGCGGCAGCACCGATCCGCTCGCCGAGGAATTGGAGCGGCGCATCGTCCTCTCGCTTTACAACACGGCGATCCATTGCGCCGGCTCGCTGCCATCGCAGGAAACCGGGCTGCTGTTCAATTCATGGTATGGAAAATTCCACCTTGAAATGCACTGGTGGCACAGCTCCCACTTCGCGGCTTGGAACCGCTTTCCATTGTTTGAAAACAGCCTCGGTCTTTACGGGCGCATCCTGCCGCTCGCCCGCGCGACCGCCGCGCGCCAGGGCTACAGCGGCGCGCGCTGGCCGAAAATGATCGGACCGGACGGACTCGACTCGCCGTCGCCCGTCGCGCCGCTCCTGGTCTGGCAGCAGCCCCATCCGATTTATTACGCGGAACTTTGCTACCGACAGCGCCCGGATAAAAAAACATTGGAACGCTGGCGGGAAATTGTTTTTGACAGCGCTGAATTCATGGCCAGCTACGCGCACTTCGTCGAAGACCGGAAACAATTCGTCCTCGGGCCGCCGATGAAGACCGTTTCCGAGAACGCCGACACTTTGACGACGATCAATCCGACGTTCGAGCTGGCCTACTGGCGTTTCGGGCTGCGCGTCGCGCAAACGTGGCGCGAACGGCTCGGCCTTGCGCGCGATCCGAAATGGGATTTGGTTTTGAAAAACCTATCGCCGCTGCCGGTGCAGGACGGGCTTTATCTCATGCAGGAAAACATGCCGGACACTTACACGAAGTGGAACTGGGAGCATCCTGCGCTGCTCGGCGCGTTCGGGGTGCAGCCCGGCGACGGCGCGGACGCGGAGACGATGCGGCGCAGCGTGCGGCGCGTGATGGAGGTCTGGCAATGGGACCGCGCGTGGGGCTGGGATTTTCCGATGGCCGCGATGGCCGCCGCGCGCAGCGGCGAACCGGAGCTTGCAATCAATGCGCTGCTGATCAGCTCGGTGAAAAACCGCCGCCACCCGAACGGCCACATTTATCAGCGCGAAAATCTTCCGGCCTATCTTCCGGCCAACGGCGGGCTGCTCGCGGCGACGGCGATGATGGCCGCAGGCTGGACAAACGGCCCGTCAACGGACGCGCCCGGTTTTCCGAGCGACGGCAAATGGTCGGTGCGGCATGAAGGTTTAAGGCAGTGGATGTGAGCAAAGCCAGATCAAACCTCGGCGGACTGTTTTTAGTTGCCGTCGTAATCAGCCTCGCCGTCTCGGCAGAATGCGCCGGAACGGATTTGGCACCGTTGCCGGCGGATGATTCCACAAACGAATGGAAACTGGTCTGGCACGACGAGTTCGACACAAACGGCCCGCCGAATCCGGCAAACTGGAATTGCGAGCGCGGCTTCGTGCGCAACAATGAACTGCAATGGTATCAGCCGGAAAACGCCTTTTGCACGAACGGCCTCCTCGTCATCGAGGCGAGGCGGGAGCACAAGCCGAATCCCGGCTACGTCACCAACAGCGCGAATTGGAGGACGGGCCGCGAATGGATTGATTACACGTCCGCCAGCATCACCTCGCGCCGGCTGCAAGAATTCACCTATGGCAAGTTCGAGATGCGCGCGCGCATTGACACGCGCCCCGGAAGCTGGCCGGCGTTCTGGACGCTCGGCGCGACAGCGGGCATCGGCTGGCCCGCGTGCGGCGAGGTGGACATCATGGAATTTTACACCAACGTCGTCCTGGCCAACATCGCCTACAGTCTCGATGGAATGGCTGTCTGGTCATCCCCCAGAAAATCCATCGCCGAACTCGGCGGCGATGCATGGACGAAGGAGTTTCACATCTGGACGATGGATTGGGAGACAAACAAAATTGACCTGCTGCTCGACGGCAGGTTGATGAACCATTTCGATCTCGCCACCGCCGACGGGTCGGATCGCGGCAACCCGTTTCATGCGCCGGTTTATTTCATCCTGAACGAAGCCATCGGCGGCACGCGCGGCGGCGACCCGTCGCAGACGCAGTTTCCCGTCCGTTACGAGATTGACTGGGTGCGCGTGTATCAGCGCGCCAATTAAAACGCCGGAGCCGTTGCATTCTTTTATTTTCGCCGCAACCGTTTATTCTCCGCGCGAATGTTCAGAACGATCCGCAAGGCGGAATACTACGAGTTGATGGTGCTGTTCTTCATCCAATGGATGGCGATGAGCGCATGGTTTGTGCCGCTGGGGCCGGTGCTGGATGCGCACGGCCTGGGCGCGATCAAGCCGTTCGCCTTCGCCGCCTCGGCGGTGGCCGCCTTCGTTTCACCGCTGATTTTCGGCGCGATGGCCGACCGCCACGCCTCGCCCGTGAAAGTCCTGCGCGGGCTGACCGCCGCGACTGCCGCCGCGATGCTGCTGGCCACGTGGAGCATCCGGCAACACTGGCCGCCGGGCGTGGTGCTGGTGCTCATCCAGTTGCTCATGCTCTGTTCCGCGCCCACGGCGAGCATCTGCACAAGCATCGTTTTTGCGCGCCTGAAAAACTCCCAGCGCGAGTTCGGCCCGATCCGCGCCACGGGAACCTTCGGCTGGATGTGCGGCTGCTGGCTCGTGAGCGCGTTGAATGCGGACACCTCCGTGCTGGCGGGCTATGCCGGCGCAACCATCTGGCTCGCGCTCGCGGTGTTCACGTTTTTCCTGCCCAACGTGCCGCCGCCGAAATTTGCCGGACGACCCACGTGGCGGCAGCGCTTCGGCTGGGACGCGCTTGTGCTGCTGAAAAATCCCGACCACCGCGTCGTGTTCATCACCGCTGCACTGTTCAGCATCCCGCTCGCGGCATTTTTCCCCATCACGCCGCTGCACCTGCAACAGCTCGGGTTCCAGCACACCTCCGCGTGGATGTCGCTGGGGCAGATCAGCGAAATCATTGCCATGTTCACGCTGGCCGGGCTGTTCGCGCGGCTGCGGTTGAAATGGATTTTTGCCGCCGGGCTGGGGTTCGGACTGCTGCGCTTCAGCCTGTGCGCGATGAACGGCAAGATGTGGCTGCTGCTCGGCGTGGGGCTGCACGGATTTTCCTACGCGTTTTATTTCATCACCGCGCAGATTTACCTGGACGAGCGCGTGGACCCGGCGTGGCGGACGCGGGCGCAGGCGCTGTTTTCCCTGATGACGACCGGCGTGGGAAACCTCATCGGCTACCTTGGCACGGGCTGGTGGTTTGCGGTGTGCGCGAAATCCGGCGGGACGCAATGGCCGCTGTTCTGGGGCGGCCTGGTGGCGACGGTGGCGGCGGTGATGGTTTATTTTCTGGCGGCGTATCGCGGGAAAGTTCGCAACCGGCAGGCGCATGATTGAAACGGATGACCCTAGCGACAAAGCATAAGCGCAAAATTAGCAACGTAGATTGTCAACAGCGTCATCCCGTTTTTCAGCCATCAAACATCCGTGATGGGTTTGTGGCGCGGCACGAGCATTTTCATTCCGGCCCACGCGATCAGATAGCTCAACGCGCAAATGACAAACATGATGAGGTAGGCGGTCTGCGGCGTGGACTTGTAAGTGTCGGTGAGCGTGCCGGCAATCAATTGAACGATGACGCCGCCGAGGCCGCCAGCCATCGCGCCGATGCCGGTGACGGAGCCAACGGAGGTTTTTGGAAACATGTCGGAAACGGTCGTGAACAGATTCGCCGACCACGCTTGGTGCGCCGCCGCGCCGATGCAGATGACGGCGATGGCATAAATTTCCGCCATGTCGCCAAAACGACTGACGTTGCCGAAATACTGTGTTGTGAGCACTGCCAGCGGACACAGCGCGATGAGAAACATGGCTGTCATACGGGCGCGATAAACCGGCATCCCCCGTTTCATCAGGGTCATCGGGATGCTGCCGCCATAGATGCTGCCGACGATGGATACGCCATAGACAATGAACGTGGGCCACATGGTGTCGTGGATTTTCATGTGGAATTGTTTCACCAGATAATCCGGCAGCCAGAAAAGATAAAACCACCAGATGCCGTCGGTCATCAATTTGCCTACGAAAAACGACCACGTCTGGCGGTGGCCCAGCAGTCCGGGACTGGCGGTGTTTCCGAATTTGTCCGCGCCGGGCAAGCCCGCTTTGAATCCGGCAATAATCATGGCGACGAGCGCGAGCGCGACGGCGACGAGATAAATTTTGTTTTCAAATCCCAAGACCACCACGGCGACGAAGCCGGCCACGACGGGGATGAGATAAGTCAACGCCAGCCAGCCGGATCTGTTCAAGTCGTGCCAGCGCCGCACATGCAAGGCCATGCTGGCCGTCACCGCGACCGCCACGGTTGCGGCAAAAAAAATGAGCGACGGCTTGTTCTGGAGCACATTCGCGCCGACAATTTTTTCGGTGATGAAATAAATGAAGACGCACAGGATGTGGATCATAATCGTCATGCCCCAAAACGCGGAGCGCGGCACGCGGCCGGCAAAGGAAAATATATTGGCGCCCGCCTTTCTGGGCGGCATTTCGGTGGTTTGCGCTTCGTCCTTGTCGCTGTGAATGTAATCGTATTCAGACTGCGACAGACGCTTGCTTTTGCCCGGCGTGTCGTAGAGCCAGAACCAAAAAATGAGCCAGATGAATCCGACCGCACCGGTGAGAATGAAAGCCAGTTTCCAGCCGGTTTCGTTGCCAAAATGATAGAGGCACCAGGGAACAAACAGCGCCGCGATCATCGCGCCGAAGTTGGAGCCGCTGTTGAAAATGCCGGTGGCCAGGGCGCGCTCGCGTTTGGGAAACCATTCCGCGACCGTTTTAATTGAAGCGGGAAAGTTGCCCGCTTCGCCGATGCCAAACGCGCTGCGCACCAGCACGTGCATGGCGACGAGCCGCCCGACAAAGGCGTTGAGGATGCCGAAGACCGACCAGACAATCAGCGAAAGCGCCAGTCCCATTTTGGTGCCGATCTTGTCAATGACCCAGCCGGCCAGAATCGTCATGCCGGCGTAAAAGCCGGTGAAGAAGGCCGTCAGATGCGAGAAGTCAGTGTTCGACCAGCCGAAACCATCGCGGGAAATGGATTGCGGATAAGCGTCGCCCAGCAGCAGCCGGTTCAGGCGCAGGAGCGAGTCGCCGGTGGGATTCTTCGCGAGCAGTTGCTGCGTCACCGGAAGCAAGGTCACGTCGGCGAAACGTTGGGCATCGAAAATGGACTGGCCGCTGATGAGCGTATTGAGACTTGCCGACAAGGTTTGTTCCAGATTGGTTTGTGCGGAAACGGTATTGGTTCCGGAGCCGGGGTAAGCCGCCAGCACCGTCAGGGTAGCGGAAGATAGATTGGTCGCGACGAAGGCGGACACGGCATTGGTCGGCTGCTTGAGCTTGCCGGCCAGCGCCGACAGGTCAATGAAGTCGCCGGCGGAAAAGAGCTGGGAATCTCCGGGCTGATGGGCGGGGCGGCAGAAATATTCTTTCAAGTAGCTGATGACCTGCCGGTCCATGTAATTCACCGTC
>CAYPTV010000100.1:0-8556 GCA_964413505.1 uncultured Bifidobacteriaceae bacterium
GCACGGCGATTTATTATTCCGACGCCGTCGAACTCGCGCAAATGGCGCAGGTGCTTGGCAATTCTGCGGACGTTGCCACTTACAATCAGCTTGCGGCGAACATCCGCGCCGCGTTCAACCAAAAATTCTTCAAACCCGCCACTGGCGTTTATGACACGTCCAGCCAGACGGCCAACGGCATGCCATTGGCGCTGGGCATGGTGGACGCCACGAACATTCCCGGTGTCACCGCCGCGCTGATCAATGACATTCAAGCGCGCGGCAACACGTTGACTTCCGGTGAAATCGGTTTCGGCTATGTGCTGCGCGCGTTGCAGCAGGCCGGTCGGGCGGATGTCATTTATGCCATGAACAACCAGACCAACACGCCGGGTTATGGTTATCAAATCGCGCACGCCTGCACGAGTCTCACGGAAAGATGGGATGACGCCAACATTGCTTTCAGTTCGCAGGATCATTTCATGCTCGGCGAAATCATGGAATGGTTTTATCACGACCTCGCCGGCATCCAGCCCGATCCTGCCGGGCCGGGTTTTCAGAAAATCATCATCAAGCCAACCATCGTCGCCAATCTCACTGCGGCGGCGGGCACTTATAATTCCGTCAGTGGCCCGATCACTAACCAATGGTCGGTGAACGGTAATCAAGTTACAATGAACGTGGCCATTCCGCCTAGCGCGACGGCGACCGTTTATCTGCCCACGCTTGGCACGAATTTGTCGCAACTGTCCGTTCAGGAAAGCGGCGTCATGATTTGGACGAACGGCACCACCGCCGCGAGCGCGCCCAGTGTTTCGTATGTCGGAACAGTTTTGACCAATGCGCAGACGTTTTTGCTGTGGGCGATTGGATCCGGAAATTATCAATTCACTTGGAACATTTTTCCCGCGCCGCGCCAGCTTACGGCCACGCCTGTCAACGGCTCGGTGAATTTGAGCTGGAACGCCGTCAGTGGTGCAACGGGCTACAATCTCAGCCGTTCGACGAATTCCGGCGGGCCATACACCTTGCTTGCGAGCGGAATTGCCGGGACAAATTACACTGACAGCGCGGTTGTCAGCGGCACGACTTATTACTACATCGTGTCCGCACAGTCGCCGGCTGCGGTGAGCGTGAATTCTTTTGAAGTCAGCGCGACACCGAATTTTATTCTTAACTTTGGATTCGAGACGCCGAGCATCAGCACTTATCAATACAATCCCAGCGGTGCCGCGTGGACGTTCACCGCGCAATCCGGAGCGAACGGTTCGGGCATCACCGCAAACAATTCTTTGTTCACCACCGGAAATCCGAACGCGCCGCAGGGAATTCAATCCGCGTTTCTGCAGGGAACCGGCAGCATCTCGCAGGTGATCACCGGCTTCGTGCCGGGTTTGAAATACAATCTTACCTTCGCTGCCGCCCAGCGTGCCACTTATCAAAATGGTGGACAGACTTGGAGCGTGAAAATTGACAACAACGTCATTGGGAGTTACAGCCCGGCGGCCAGCGCGACGAACTATGCGGACTACACGACCAATTTTACCGCATCCGCCGCAACGCACACCTTGGCTTTTGTCGGCACGGATTTGCATGGGGGTGACAACACTGTGTTTCTGGATAACGTGCGCCTTACACCTTCGCCGGCTTTGACGCCGCCGCAATTGGGCTGGCAGATTGCGAACGGCCAGATTCAACTTTCGTGGCCGGCAGATCACTACGGCTGGCATGTTGAGATGCAGACAAATGCGCCAGGCATGGGTCTTGGCACAAATTGGACCGCAGTGCCGGGATCGCAAACGACCAACCTGTTTGCCGTTCCGATGAACCCCGGAAACGGCAGCGTCTTTTTCCGTCTGGCCTATCCGTAAGTTTTGAACGTTGAACAAAGGAACATGGCAAATTCAGATTCAAACAAAGCCACCGTGAACGGGGTCAGCCTGCCCATGCCACCCGGCTGGCGACAGGCTCACCTGTTTTGGTGAGCCGGTTTGACCAGTTCTAGGCATGGACGCCGCGCCCAAACTAGGAGAAAGTTTAGCAATAATCATGCGCATATATTTGGAAACAGATGGCATTTGTCATTTCGGATTTAGACTCAAACGGTGATTTCCTAGAAACAAAACCCAAAACCCAATCATGAAAACCCCCAACATCAATAAATCTGCTCGTGTCATCGTTGCCATGGCGTTTCTTGCGCTGGCCAGCTTCAGTCAGGCGCAAACCACCATTTGGTCGGATAATTACAACATTGCCGACACGCTTAACTTGGATAATTCGGACAATTCCACTGCCAGCGGTCGCCACACCGGGTCGCTGCTCGGAACCAACGTGGTTGGAATTTCAGGCGGCGTTGAGCTTACGATTACCAACCAGATGCTAAATCTTCTGGCGGTAACCGCAGGAACCACTGACGGACGGATGCGGTTTTGTCCTTCGACAAATCATGCCACCTCTTTAAGGTATGACTGGTCTTCTGGCGCAGCGGGCACCAGCATAACGGCTTCGGGCGGAATGGTGGTCTCGTTTAACTGGAATTCGGCGGACAATACTTCTGGCAACTGGGTCGGCTATTCCGTGGGAATCGCCCCAAACACGGATCAGGCCATCCGTGTGGCTGCTTCAACCACCGACTCTGGAATCATATTGCGCAATAACGGCGGAGTGCAAGTGTTCAAATTAGGTGCCAGCGGCACCACTGGCACGTTTGGTGTTACAAGCACAAGTCACCTGGTGACTCTTTATTACTATTTTACCTCTTGGGCTTCAGGCTCTGCTGTAACTCTTAAAGCTTATGTGGATGGCAATTTGGTGGTGACACAGCCTTTCACCTGGACTCAAACCGGAGGTGTGCAGAACATGGAGATTGCGAGCGTAGCCAATGGCACCAAAATTGATAACTTTACGGTTACCACGCTTCCACCAACGCCGCTTTCGATTGCGGCCAACACTGGTTCTGATTCTCCCGCCACGAATTATGTGGGCCGCACGATCAATCTCTCGGCCGCCTTGGGCGGCAGCGCACCGATCACCTACCAATGGCAGGTGAATACAGGCAGCGGTTTTACGGCAATACCCAATGCCACCAATTCAACATTGGCGCTGGTCAACGCGCAGATTACCAATTCGGGAAACTATGAGTTATGCGCCACCAATTCGGCTGGCGGCACCAACACCAGTCCGCTGCCGGTGACAATCATTGCCGCGCCGACAAACAACGATCTGGTTAATTTGCAGTTCACCGGCTTCACCGGCGGCGGGACGGCGGCAGCGACGCAAACCGGGGCCGCTGTGATTGGCAACACGGGCGATCTTTGGAACACGGTGTTCAGCACTTCCGGCAGCTTCACCGTCGGCACGGGTTATACCGCCTCCAATGCGGTTCCCGTCTTTTTGAACGATTCCTTGAGCAATGGCACCGCCATTTCGCTCAATTATGTAGCGGACTATTTGTATAACGCGGGTTCTGGTCCCTTCGCATCCACTCCGGTGGCGGGTTTGATGTCGGGTGTGGCGGCCATGCAAAGCGGTCGCACGGGAACGCTCACCTTGAGCAATCTGCTGGCGGGTAACTACGACCTATATGTGTATGGCCAAAATTCCGGTGCACAGGCCCGTTCATCGAGTTACTCGGCCAATGGCTTGTCGGCCGTGTGTGGACCGAACAGCAGCGTCAATACGCTCACGGCGCCCAACAACTATGTTCATCTGGTGCCGACGGTGACGTCCAATGGCATTTTGACCATCACCATGACTGGGGTGGCCGACGGCAATGCGCAAATCAACGGCTTCCAGTTGAGCGGTCCGCTGGCGCTGCCGACTCTGGCGCTGGCGCAAGACACGATCATTTCCCCCACTAACGGCATTTATGCCGGTTACAGCAATGTCACATTATCGGCGTCCTTTGGTGGCACGTCGCCGATTACCAATCAATGGGAAGTGAATACGGGCAGCGGCTTTGTGCCGATCACCGGCGCAACCAACACGACCTTGACGCTCACCAATGTGCAGTTCAGCAATTCAGGAAGTTACGCGCTGTTCGCGTCCAATCCGGCCGGCAGTTCCAGCAGCACCCCGGTGACGTTGACGGTTGTTCCCCTTATTTTGGCAGCGGATACGGTCGCCACGCCGCTGACGAATGTTTATGCCGGTTACAGCAATATCACGCTCACGGCGTCCATTACTGGCGCGTCGCCGCTCACCAATCAATGGGAGGTGAACACGGGCAGCGGCTTTGCGCCGATCACCGGCGCAACCAACACGACCTTGACGCTCACCAACCTCCAGGTTGCCAACTCGGGAAGTTATGCGCTGTTTGTGTCCAACGCCTACGGCAACTCCAACAGCACGCCGCTGGCATTGACGGTTCTCGCCGCGCCAACGAACCTGTCCGTGAACGTCCAGTTCACCGGCAGTTGGCTGGGCAGCGGAAACGCTCCCATGCAAACTGGTTCTGCCGTGATTGGCAACGGGGGTGATATTTGGAATCAGGTCAGCAATCCGACCGGTGGCACTGCCCCGGCAGGTCTGGCGAGAGGCACTAATATGCCTTTGGTTGACGTTGGCAGCATCGGAACCACCGTAACCATGGACTATGTCGGTGATTATGTATTCAATGGTACCGCCTTTGGTTTCAGCAATCCATTCGCCAGTGTCGCCTCACCGTATGCAAATTTGATGAGCGGCTATATGGGGTCGGTCAGCCAGGGAAGCAATGCTGATACGAATACAATCACCCTGCATAACCTGATCCCGGGTTCATACGACCTATACTTTTATGTTTGCGGTCGAAGCGACGGACAAACTCGCGTTGACGTGTTGAGCGCGAATGGCCAGTCTTCGGTGTGCGGGCCTAACAGCGGCAATTACAGCCTGATTTCGGGTGTCAACTATGTGCATCTTACACCGACAGTGACCGCCAATGGGCTGCTTAACATCAGCTACTATGGAACGGCGGACAATGGCCAGGCGCTGCTAAATGGTTTTCAACTCAATGGCCCTGTGACTCTACCTACCTTGTCGTTGTCTTCTGACACGACTTCCGACTCGCCCGCGACCGATTATGTCGGACGCAACGTCACTTTTTCGGCAAGCTTCGCCGGATATCCCACGCCCGCGCTTCAATGGGAAGTGGACTACGGCAGCGGATATGTGAACGTCCCCGGCGCCACTAACTCCACTCTTACGCTGGCGGGCGTCCAAACTACAAACACGGGTAACTATGCCTTGTTTGCCACCAACCTGGCCGGCGCTCTAAACAGCACGCCCGTGTCATTGACCGTTGTTCCATTGCCGGCCAATAATCTGGCCGTGAACGTGCAGTTCGTCGGCACCAGCCGGGGCAGTCTCTTTGCCGATACGCAGACTGGTCCGGCGGTGATTGGCAACGGCGGCGACCTTTGGAATCCAGTGAGCAATCCAAATCCCGTGGCCGGTGACACCAATCCCATTTCCGGCTCTGTGCTGGGGTTGGCCGATGCCACCGACATCGGAACATCTATTGCCATTAGTTACACGGGCAATACGATCCTTAACAGCGGCACCGGCACGCCGTTCAACGGGTCAGGTTCCCCTGCGGCCAATTTGATGGAGGCGTGCCTGGGAGTGGCCAACACGCGCACGGCCACCGTGACCCTGCAAAATCTCCAGCCCGGAATCTATGACTTGTATCTGTATTCATCGGCTGGAAATGGCCTTCAAAACGAAGTGAGCCAGTTCCAAGCCAACGACTCCATCAACAACATCGTGGGGCCGAACAGCGCAAACAACGTCCTGGGGCTCGGCACGAACTATGTTCACCTGACGCCAACTGTGAATTCCAATGGCGTGTTGAACATCAGCTTTGTCGGTAATGTCACAGGCCAGGCCGCCTTGAACGGGATACAATTGAACGGCCCTGGCGCAGCGCCATTGCCGCCCGCTGCCGGTTTCGCTGGAACGCCGCCCGCTGGCAGCGCCCCGCTGACCGTTGTGTTCAACAATACCAGCAGCGGAAGCATCACCAACTCGGTTTGGAACTTTGGCGACGGAAACGCGGTGACAAATGTTTCAACCGCCTATGTGACCAATACCTATGCGATGGCAGGAAATTACACGGTGAGCTTGATGGTCACCGGATCCGGCGGCACGAGCGCACTGACCAATGCAGCCTACATCACGGTCACAAATGCCGTGCTTCCCGCGCCCGTGGCCGGGTTCAGCGGCGCACCGACAAACACCTTTGTGACGCAGACGGTGGTATTCACCGACGCCTCAACGGGCAGCATCACCAACTGGATATGGAACTTTGGCGATGGAAACTCACTGACCAACTCATCCAACGCCAGCGTGAACTACAGCTATGCAAGCGCCGGAACCTATACCGTGACCTTGATTGTTAATGGTCAGGGCGGCTCCAGCACGAACACGGAACCAGCTTACATAGCAGTGTCACCCGAACCGGTGATTGGCAGCGTGAAGCTGTCGGGGGGTGCCTTGGTCTTGAGCGGTGGCAACGGGCCGGCCGGCGTGCAATACCGGATATTGACCTCGACAAATGTGGCGCAGCCGCTGGCAAACTGGACGCCGGTATGGACGAACGTGTTTGGACAAGATGGCAGTTACAGCTACACGAATTCTCCGCTCACAAGCAATGCAGGCTTCTTCCTGCTGGTTTCGCCATGATGCAGCACTAATCTGATATATGAGACCTCTGCAAAACCGCGTTGGCAAGCGATGTAGCGTCCGGCCTGTGGCCGGAAACAAAGGATTTTCAAACTCAAGGGTCGAGGCACAGCCTCGACGCTACACGATTTGCAGAGGTCTCAATATTTAGCGTTCAATCTGACACTAGAGCAACTAATTCTTCCGGGCATGGGCGGTCCGCCCCCTGCCAATCGCGCGGCTGTTGGAGAAAAAGAAGCTCATTCCATTCGGCTGACATGGCGGGAAATTCTCGCATCTCGACTGGCTGCTGCCGCTGCTCCGGGCTTGTCACCATTAATGCGAGCCGTTCGCCGGTTCCGTCGCGGTGCTGCTCTATCGCGACCCGTCGCCGGTGGAAACTTTCAACGACCTTGACGGCGAGGCGGTGAATTTCTTCCGTGTTCTCGGTGAAGCAAAGGAGCAGTTGATTGAGGCCATCGGTCTGACCCCGTTCGCGCACGAGGATTTGTGCTGGCCTGCGAAGTCAGTCCCGGCTTGCCGGTGCTGGAACGCGCCCGTCGGTTTCATGTCCGCGCCCGGCAGGTGCGAACGGGGTTGGCGCAGACGGCCACTGTTGGCCGCTGGGCGAATTGCAAAAACACCAGCCGCGCCGGTTGAGCGGCGTCATCGGACGGTGGCTCGGCGCGGTCGAGGGTTTGCCAGCGGTGGCCGAGCGATTGCTTGGCGTGCAAATCGAAAACCGTCCGGCGGCGGACATCATCCGCCTTTACAATTCACCGGGCACGCTGTTCTATTGCGACCCGCCATACGTCCATTCGACCCGCAGCGACTCGAAGGCATACGAATTTGAAATGTCCGGTCATCGCAGCACGATGACCTTACCTGCACAACTCCCGTCATTTACTTTCCTTCGCAACGCTGCTAAAACTTTCGCGTGCTCAACGACGCCGCCATCTGGAAAAACCTCAATTCGCCGCGCCAATTGTTTTTGATCGCCGGGCCATGTGCGATTGAAAATGAAAAGCTCTGCCTGCAAGTCGCCGCGTCGTTGAAAAAAACCTGTGAATCGCTCGGCATTTATTACGTCTTCAAGGCCAGCTTCGACAAGGCCAACCGCACGTCGGGAAAATCATTCCGCGGCATCGGCCTTGAAAATGGCCTGCATATCCTCGCCAAAGTGCGCGCGGAATTTGAAGTGCCGGTGCTGACCGACATCCACAATGAATCGCACGCCGCCGTCGCCGGCGAGGTCGTGGACATCCTGCAAATCCCCGCGTTTCTCTGCCGCCAGACGGATTTGATCGAGGCGGCCGTGGCCACGGGCCAGATCGTCAACATCAAAAAAGGCCAGTTCCTTTCGCCGCAGGAAATGGGACAGGTCGTCGCCAAGGCGAAAAATTCCGGCGCAAAAAAAATCCTCGTCACCGAGCGCGGCACGACGTTCGGCTACAACAACCTCGTCGCCGACATGCGCTCGATCCCGGTCATGAAGTCGTTCGGCTTCCCGGTCGTGTTCGACGCGACGCATTCCATCCAATTGCCCGGCGGCGGCGGCGACAGGTCGTCCGGCCAGCGCGAATTCGCGCCAATTCTCGCGCGCGCGGCGCTTGCGTCCGGTGCAAACGGAATTTTTATCGAAACGCATCCGCAGCCGGACAAAGCCTTGAGCGACGGCCCGAACATGATTCCGCTCGCCGAAATGCCCGCGCTTCTGAAGAGCCTGCTCAAGATTTTCAACTCTGTTGGAAAGTGACATGTGACAAGTGACAAGAAAAAACCAGCCACGCGACGAGCGACGAATCCTTTCACCCCACACCCGTCATTCGTCACCCGGCTCAGGCGCGTAAAACTTTTCCTTTGCGACGTGGACGGCGTTCTGACGGACGGCTCGATTTTCATCGGCGGCGAGCGCGAGTTCAAACGCTTTGACAT
>CAYPTV010000101.1:0-8532 GCA_964413505.1 uncultured Bifidobacteriaceae bacterium
CACCACGTTCGGATTATCCAGCTCGGCGGGATTTCTGATGCGCGAGGCCGCGGTGGACATTTCATTTTGCGCCAGCGCATTCGCCACCGCGTCAATCACGTTTGGATCAATCAGCGGCTCGTCCCCCTGAATGTTCACCACCGCGTCGCAGGAAATTCTTTCCGCCACCTCCGCAATCCTGTCCGAACCACTCGGATGTTCCGGACGCGTCATTTCCACGCGGCAGTAATCCTGCGCCATCTCCCAGATGCGCGTGTCGTCCGTGGCGACGATGACCTCCGACAGCGACTTCGCCTTCTGGCATTGCTCCACGACGTGCTGGAGTAGCGGTTTGCCTGCGATGATCGCGAGCGGCTTGCCGGGAAACCGCGTCGAGGCAAACCGCGCGGGGATGATGCCAATGATTTTCACGCCGCCAGCTTAGCCGAAATTCAAACGCGGATGAAACAGAGAATTATGCTAATTAAAATCATCCGGTCTCTCGTGAACTCTGCTGAAGTTTGCGGAATATTCGACCGGCTTCCAAACCGGACAGTTGTGGTGTCCCACGGTTCTTGAGCGAAAACACAAACTAACTTTGTCATTTGACAGGCTACGCTGGTCATTGGTTTGAGCCGGCAATTTAAAAACAGTCATTTCTTTCCTCATTTTGCAAAATCTCGATGGCATCTGCGGCTGGTCTTCGACACAGCCGCGCTCCGGCTAAATATCCTTGGCCGCGCGGATTGGACTATTGAAACATATGCGGCTACGCTGGCGTCTCGTTGAATGATGATCGGACGTTCGAAACAACTCATCTGGATTCTGCCGCTGGCACTCGCCGGGCTGGTGGCGCTGCTGGGCTGGTGGGGCAACGGGCGGTTGCGCGACACCATCGAGGGCGAATTGAAGGCGCAATTGACCGCGACTCTCAACGCCAACGTCACGGCCCTGGGAATCTGGTCAACCAACCAGACGCGGCTGGCCACGTCGCTGGCGGAAGACCCCTCGTTGCGGAAGCTCGCCGGCAACATTTTTCAACTGCCTCCGCCCGAGCGGCGGATCGGTCCGCCGCCTGCCCCGATGCCGGAAGTTCAGAGGTTCAACGCCGAACTCCGTCCCCGCCTGGCGCAACTGGGTTATGAGACCGCGCAACTGGTAAACACCAATTTCATGGTCGTGGCGAGTTCGAGGCAGGGGCCGCAGGGCGGCGGCGGCAGCCTAGTTTCCGACGCGCATACGAACAAGTTTGAAGAACTGTTCGAGTCGGGCGAACCGGTCATCATCACGCCGTTCAAGCCGGACCTGCTGACGCAAAGACGTTTTAACCGGATTGGCACCGGCTTGATGCGCACGAACATCCTTCGCAGGATCAATCGTCCCGCGCTGGCGAACGCCGGGCGTGCGCGGCGCGGGGATGTGACGTTGATGCAGGTGGCGGCACCAGTGCGCGACCAGACGAATGTCGTCGGTGCTCTGGCGTTGATCATCAACCCGGACAACGAATTTTCGCGCATCCTCTCGGTGGCGCGCTCGGGGGATTCCGGCGAGACCTACGCGTTCGACCAGACGGGGCTGATGATTTCGCACAGCCGTTTTGACGACCAGCTCCGGCGACTCGGATTGCTCGACGCAACAAACATCAGTTCCGCGCTGAACCTGCGCCTGCACGATCCCGGCGGCGACCTGACGAAAGGTTTTCAGCCGGCGACAAATGTTGAAACGGAGGCGAAACTTTTGACGAGCCTCGTGGCCAGCGCGGTGGACGGGGAGGACACGGTGCAGTTGGAACCGGCGCGGGATTATCGCGGCGTGCCGGTGGTGGGCGCCTCGTGCTGGCTGCCGCAATTCGGTTTCGGCGTGGCAACGCAGATTGATGCGGACGAGGCATATGGGCCGCTGCGCATTTTGCAACTGGTCTTCGTGGTGCTGATCCTGTGCCTGCTGCTGTGCGCGACGGGATTGTTTGTGTTTTCCAACCTCACATGGCGGCGGCGTTTGAGCGAGGCGGAATTGAAATTGAAGCAGCTCGGCCAATACACGCTTGAGGAAAAGATCGGCGAGGGCGGCATGGGCGTGGTCTATCGCGCCCGGCATGCGCTGCTGCGCCGCGACACCGCCGTGAAACTGCTGCTACCCGACCGCGCGAACCCGGTCGCGGTGGCGCGCTTCGAAAAGGAAGTGCGCCTGACGTGCCAGTTGACGCATCCCAACACCATCCAGGTTTATGATTACGGCCACACGCCTGACGGCGTTTTTTATTATGCCATGGAATTTCTGCGCGGCCTCAACCTGCATGACCTGGTTGCGCGCTTCGGCCCACAGCCCGAGGGCAGGGTGATCCACATCCTTGCGCAGATCTGCGATTCGCTGGCGGAGGCGCACGCGCTGGGATTGATCCACCGGGACATCAAGCCTGCGAACGCTTTCCTGTGCAGCCGGGGCGGCGTGCCGGACTGGGTGAAGGTTCTCGACTTCGGCCTCGTGCAGGAATATCGCGCGGACAATCCGGCGCTGAAAGGCAATCCGGTTGAGAATGTGATTGAAGGGACGCCGTGGTTCACGCCGCCCGAAGCCATCCAGAGTTCGGTGCAAACCGATCCGCGCAGCGATTTGTATTCGGTGGGCGTGCTCGGCTATTTCCTGCTGACCGGCCAGTATATTTTTGACGCGGAAACCGTCCCCGAAATCCACGAGAAACAGCTCAATGCCTGTCCGATTCCGCCGGGTCAGCGCACCACGAACCCGATCAGCCCGGAAATGGAGCGGAACATTTTGCGCTGCCTGGAAAAGGACGTGGCCGCACGCCCGCAATCCGCCGGTGAATTGAAGGCGTTGCTGCTGGACAGCCCGGCGGCGGCGGATTGGACGCCGGAAATGCGCATTGCCTGGTGGGAATTTTACGGGCTGCAACCGGCTGCGGTCGTGGATGAAACTGTCAGCACGCCCTTCGCGCCCATGAACACGGTGAGCATCGAACTGACGAGCCGGATGGAACAGCCGTTGGATTAAACTTGCGAAAATAAGCTTGTCAAACACACTCCAATGAAAGATTAACTTCGCGGCATGGTATTCAGTTCGCCGATTTTTCTTTTTCTTTTTCTGCCGGGCGTGATGACCGTGTATCTTGTCCTGCCCGGGCTGCGGCTGAAAAATTCCTGGCTGCTGCTGGCGAGCCTGGTTTTTTACAGCTGGGGCGAACCGCTTTTCATCTTTCTGCTGCTGGTTTCGACGATGATGAATTATTATCTTGGCCTGTGGGTTGACGGAAGCGGCGATCCTGCCAGAAGAAAATTCGCCGTGGGACTGGCCGTGGCATTGAACATCGGGCTGCTCGCCTTTTTCAAATACGCCAATTTTGCCGTCCATACGCTGAACACCGTCTTTGGCTGCGCTCATTTGCCGGCGGTTTCATTTCCGCACATCGCGCTGCCCATCGGGATTTCGTTTTTTACATTTCATGCGCTGTCGTATGTGATTGACATTTACCGGCGCAAATCGCGCGCGGCAAAAAATCCGGGCGACACGGCGCTTTACATCTTTCTTTTCCCGCAACTGATCGCCGGGCCGATTCTGCGCTGGAGCGACATCGCGCCGCAACTGGTCCATCGGATCCTGACACGCGAAGGTTTTGCCGAGGGCGTGAAACGTTTTGTCATGGGCTTCGCCAAAAAAATGATCGTGGCGAACATCGTGGCCCTCCCCGCCGACAAAATTTTCGCGCTGCCGACCGATGAATTGACCCTGCCGCTGGCGTGGTTCGGGACGCTTTGCTACACGCTGCAAATCTATTTTGATTTTTCAGCGTATTCCGACATGTCCATCGGACTTGGAAAAATGTTCGGCTTCAAATTTTTGGAGAACTTCAATTATCCCTACATTTCGCTTTCAATCCGGGAATTCTGGCGGCGCTGGCATATGTCGTTGTCGGGCTGGTTCCGAGATTATCTTTACATCCCGATGGGCGGCAACCATGTATCCACCCGGCGGAATTATTTCAACCTGATCACGGTTTTTTTCCTTTGCGGACTCTGGCACGGCGCGAGCTGGACGTTTGTGATCTGGGGTTTGTATCATGGGATTTTTCTCGTGCTCGAACGCACGCGGTTCGGAGCATTTCTTGATTTGCTCTGGCGTCCGGTGCGGCACGGCTACGCTATGCTGGCGGTGATTTGCGGCTGGGTGCTTTTTCGCGCGGACACATTTTCGCAGGCGGCGGAATTTTTCAAATTCATGTCTGGCCTGGGCCATGTGACGCAGGCCGCGCAGCCGCTGGCGCGGTATGTGGACAAGGAAGTGCTCTGCTCTTTCGCGCTGGGCATCATTTTTTCAATGCCGACGTGGCCTTTTTTGAAAGGATTGTTTGCCAGGATTCCAGAGGCTGTTCCCGATGTGATTCGTCCGGCAATTTACATTTTTGGTTATGCCGCAGAAATTCTTTTGATCGGGGCGCTCTTTTTGATTTCGGCGGCTTGGCTGGCCGGTGGAACTTACAATCCGTTCATTTATTACCGTTTCTAGGATTGAATGAAATGAACCAATCGTTTTCAGAAAAATGCGGCCGCGTTCAAGCCGGTGTGCTGGCAGTGCTGTCCATAATCATGGTCTGGCTGCCCACTCTCGACACCTTTCTTCATGTGGACAAGTCTCACATGCCAAATGAAAACCGCGCGCTGGCGAGATTTCCTGAATTTCAATCCGGGCTGGAAGGCCTCCACAATTACATTGCCGGTTTGGAACTGTATTACAATGATCATTTCGGTTTCCGCAACCGCCTGATCCGCTGGCAACACAGATGGAAATGGAAGATGTTCAAAGAATCTTCAACTCAAGACACCATAACTGGCCGTGATGGCTGGCTCTTTTTTTCCGGCGCCGGCATGATTGAAATTGAGAAGGGAATCAATCGCTTCACGCCTGACCAGCTCAAGGCATGGCAACAATTGCTGGAAAGCCGGCGCGATTGGTGCGTCCGGCACGGCTGCGCCTACATTTTTGTCGTCGCGCCGGACAAGCATTCTGTTTATCCAGAATATCTCCCGGACTGGCTGTTGCCGGTAAGCAAGCCGACCAAGCTTGATCAGTTTTACGCCTACATGAAGACTAATTCCACCGTGCCGGTTCTGGATTTGCGGCCCGCATTGATCGCGGCCAAGACAAATGGAATCCTCTGGCTTAAAACCGACACGCATTGGAACAGTTTGGGGGCGGTGGCGGGCTATCAAAGCTTGATAAGCGCGTTGTCGGCGCAATTGCCGGGTTTGAAACCGTTGCCGCTCGATGCCTTTGGATGGAAGCTTGCGCCGCCGCAACCGGGCGGAGACCTGGCCAGGATGCTTGGACAGGACGAATCAATGCCGGAAAAGGCGACCATGATCATGTCGCTACTGCCGCCGCTCAAACCGTTGAGCACCACTGTGGATACCAATTTACTTGTAAAAAAATGGGTCAAATCAACAGAGCCGACCTTCACAACAAATCCCCCGGCCAAAGGCAAGGTCATCGTTTTTCACGATTCATTTGCATGCTCGTGGTATCCATTGCTGGGCTATCATTTCAACAAGGTGATTTTCATCTGGCAAAATTACTGGAACATGGCCCTCCTCGAACAACAGAAACCAGATGTCGTGATTGATGAAATGGTGGAGCGGGCCGTGGTCAGTGAAGACCCTGCAAGCCTGAAGGACAATTGATGCTTGCTCCGGAACTGCTTGCGGACTGTTAAAGCTCAATTCCCACCGGACAATGGTCGCTGCCCAGAACTTTCGGCAAAATAAACGCGCTTTTCAATCGCGGGCGCAGCGATTTTGAAATCAGAAAATAATCCAGCCGCCAGCCGACGTTCCGGGAACGCGCGCCGCTGAAAACGCTCCACCAGGTGTAATGCCCGGGGCCTTTTTCAAATTCGCGGAACGTGTCCAGAAAACCGGCGCTGACAAAATTGGCAAAGCCCGCGCGTTCTTCCGGCGTGAAGCCGTGGTTGTGAACATTCGCCCTGGGATTGGCCAGGTCAATTTCCGTGTGCGCGACGTTCAGGTCGCCGCAGAATATCACCGGCTTTTTCTTTTCCAGCTTTTTCAGGTAGGCCAGAAAATCGCGGTCCCATTTTTGCCGGTAAGCCAGCCGCGACAAATCCCGCTTGGAATTCGGCACATAAACGTTCACGAGGAAAAAATCGGCCATCTCGGCGGCCAGCACGCGGCCTTCCTTGTCGTGCTCGACCATGCCGATGTGCGGCGCGACGTGGAGCGGACGGTCTTTGATGAAAATCGCCGTTCCCGCGTAACCTTTTTTCTCCGCGCTGTTCCAAAACGTCGTGTAATGTCGCGGCCAGAGCTGCTCCACGTCGTTCGCATCGCATTTGATTTCCTGAAGGCAAAGCACGTCCGGTTTTTCAGCGGCAAGAAATTCCAGGAAATTTTTCTTCAGCACGGCGCGCAGGCCGTTGACGTTCCACGAAATCAGTTTCATGCCGCGAGATTATTAAAAACCACGAATGGATACAAATGAACACAAATGATCTTAGGAAATTATTTTCATCCTCATCGTCATTCTCATCCTCAATTTTCCATTGCGAGGATTAGCATGAGGAAGAGGATGAGGGATGATTTGATGCTTTGACGCAGATGCCAATGGCGGCTACCTTGCTGCCAGTTAAAAAATGATCGCCAGCCTCGCCACCAAACCAGCGTCCGCGCCGAATTTCCGCGTCGGCGACGAACGCCTCGTCAAGCTCACGCCAAACGCGGCGCTGAAAGTTTCGACGCTGCTGACGAAACAGGGCCGTCCGAACGGCGTGCTGCGCGTGGCGGTCGTGGGCGGCGGCTGCTCCGGCCTCCAATACAAGATGGATTTGCAGGACAATCCCGCGAACCGCGACATCCTGGTCGAGAGCGGCGGTGTGCGCGTGGTGGTGGATCCCAAGAGCGCGCTTTATGTGACGGGCAGCGAGCTGGATTACATCGGCTCGCTCGACGGCGGGTTCAAGGTGAAAAATCCCAACGCCGCCACGAGCTGTTCCTGCGGCGAAAGTTTCAGCGCGTGAAAATAAGTTTAACGTCCAAAGCCCAAAGTCACCGCGCGCATTCTTGACTTTGGACTTTGGAGTTTAGACTTTGGACTTTAATGACGGACAATTTCGCACTTCTGAACGAACCGCGTCGTCCCTGGCTGGATGTGGATTTGCTCAAGCAAAAACTTCTCGCGCAATCCGCGAATCTTCATCCCGACAAAATCCATTCCGCGAGTGATGTCGAAAAAAATCTCGCGGCGAAAAATTTTGCTGAACTGAATGCGGCCTGCAACTGCCTATCCGAGCCGAAATCGCGGCTGCTGCATCTGCTGGAGCTTGAACTCGGCGAGAAGCCGCGCGACATCCAGCAAATTCCGACCGCCCTCGCGGATCTGTTCGCCGAGGTCGCGACCGTCTGCAAGAGTGCGGACGTTTTTCTTTCCGAAAAGGCAGCCGTCACATCGCCGCTGCTGCAAGTCCAGTTGTTCGAACGCGCGCAGGAATGGGTTGATAAATTGAATTCGCTCCAGAGAAAACTCAACGGGTTACGCGATCAATTGACGGGTGAATTAAAATCGCTGGACGAAAAATGGATCGAGAATAATCTGGAAACGCGAGGCAATTTGTTGAAACGAATCGAGGAGCTTTACCGGCTGTTCGGTTATTTGAACCGCTGGAACGGACAGATTCACGAACGCGTCGTCCAATTATCGCTATGAAAATCGCGCGAAGCTTCATTTTGCTGGCATGGTTGGCGACATCCGCGCTTGGCGATGACAACTGGCAGGCCGCCTTGAGTGAAATGCCGCTGGGCATTTCGCAAAGCGGCGTAGAATTGAACCGCACGAACTGCGTGCCGCTGATGCTGAACGCGTTTCAATCCAACGGCGTCGTGAAGGCGCTCATTTTCATGCCGGGCGCGACGGACGAATTTTATTTTTTCCGGCGCGCACGCGCGACACTCACCAATTCCAATCCCACGCTGTTCGACGCGGTGGTTGCATTGACGAACCAAACTTACATCCAGGTGACATTCCAGCCGCCACTGCTGCTGCTGCATACGACGGAAGACGCGCTGGATGGTTTTGCGACCGTGAAAAAAGAATCCACCGCCGCAAAATTGCGCCAGCGGATTGTGCCGGACCGCCTGGTTTTCGACGACGCGGACTGGGGCAAGTTGAGGTCGGATTTGAACAAAAAATTGAGCGTCGGTTTGCGGCCTGATCCGGACGCGCTGGAAACGTGGCATTTTTACCGGCACAGCTTCGCGGCCTGCGGCGTGAGCCAGTGGGAACTTCTGGAATCAATCGCGCTCGCCGGCAAAACGACCTTCCAATTGAACTGGCTCACGGCGGAATTCCAGCCGGACGCGCGTTCGGGCGTCGTGCCAAAACTGGAAAATTTTCCAGGGCTTTAGAAATCGCCTATCTGGTCGCGACATTACTTGTCGGCGGAATGGTGACCAGTTCAATTCCATTGCCGGTGCCGAGGTTGCGGCTGTATTTTTTGTCCGTGGAATTGTTCCAGTATTCATGCACGCC
>CAYPTV010000102.1:0-8465 GCA_964413505.1 uncultured Bifidobacteriaceae bacterium
AAATTATGAGACCCAAATAAACCGCATTGGTTCAGAGAAATCATGGCGACTCTGCCACGCAAAAAGCGGCGGCCTTGGAATTTTCACCGAATTCACTCGCCCGTGAATCTTGGAAACAACTCACTCCAGAAGACTGACGCAGTTCCAGAATAGCCGCTTTTGCAGGGAATTCAAGAATTATCTCACATGGAAAAACAGGTGTAATGACCGCCAAAAACAGCCCGTAAATCGCTCGAAACAAGCGAAATAAAGCAAATCTTATCAAATCAATTTTCGAACTGCCAAAACATCCTTGCTTATTTGCTCGCGCAATTCATCTGGAGAATCGAATTTACGCTCGCCGCGCAATTTTCCGCCGATTTGAACCTCCAATTCCTCGCCGTAAATGTCGCCGTTGAAATCCAGCAGGTGAGCTTCCACTCGAAGCTGCGGCTTGCCAGCTGCCACTGTCGGACGCAAACCGATGTTGAGCGCCACGCGATATGCTTTTCCTTTCAGAGTTGAGCAGCCGGAATAGACGCCGTTCGGCGGAAGAGCCAAATTCGCCGCATCCAGATTCGCCGTCGGGAAACCTAGCTGGCGGCCAAGTTTGTCGCCTTCTACGACGCGTCCTGAAATTGCGCAAGGCCGGCCCAGCATCTGGCTTGCCGAGTCAAAATTACCGGCGCGGATCGTTTCGCGGATTCGCGTGCTGCTGACAATCTCTCCGTCAAGCGAAACCGCCGCAAGTCCGTGGACATGGAAACCGACTTCGCCGCCAAGCTTCTTCAGCAACGCGACGTTGCCGCCGCGCTTGTGTCCGAAAACAAAATCTGCGCCGACGCAAATGCTGTGAATTTTTCCGAGGTCGCGCGCCAGACTGCGAATGAATTCCTCGCCGGTTTGCCCGCTGAACTTTTCATCAAATTGAATGAGCAGCAAAGCATCCGCGCCGAGCGATCCAATCTCGCGCAATTTTTGCGGCAGCGAATAAATCAGCGGCGGCACGCGATCCGGCGCGACGATGGAATTTGGATGCCGGTCAAACGTCAGAACAACGGCAATGGCGTCATGCTGGCGCGCGTCGGCAATTGTCTGGCGGATGATTTGCTGATGACCGAGATGCACGCCGTCGAAAAATCCTATCGCAAGGCAGACTTTTCTGCCTTGTGCCTTCAATTCGTTCGCGGCGCGGATGACTTTCATGAGGCGGCCAGTTTCAAAAACGGAATAACTCTTTTCTCCAGCTCGTTTGACGGCAGATTCAAAATTTCATCCAGCCGCTTTGCGTCCGCAACATCAAATTTTCCGGAAACGCTGCGGCGCAGCTTCGCCAGATGCGCACCGCAGCCAAGTTTCTGGCCCAGGTCGTGCGCAATGCTGCGGACATAAGTTCCCTTTGTGCAGGCCACGCGAAATTCACCGAGCGGCTCGGAATAATTTATGAAACGAAAATTGTAAATGTGGATCAGGCGCGGTTCACGCACTACCTCGATGCCTTTGCGCGCGAGTTTGTAGAGCGGAACGCCGTTCATTTTGATGGCCGAAACCATCGGCGGCATTTGCATCTGGTCGCCGACGAACTTGGCGGCCTCCTCGTTCAATATTTCGAGCGTCAGCGGCGAAACGGGTTTTGTTTCAAGAATTTCGCCGTCGGCATCATAGCTGTTCGTCGTTTCGCCGAATCTGATCGTGCCTTCATAAACTTTGTCGTCACCCATCAATTTTTCGGAGAGCTTCGTGCCGCGTCCGAGGACGATGATGAGCAGTCCGGTGGCGTTCGGGTCAAGCGTTCCGCAGTGGCCAACCTTCTTGATTTGAAACCGGCGGCGAATCGCGTCCACGACATCATGCGAAGTCGGGCCGGCAGGTTTATCAATAAGAATCGCGCCGTCGAGCGATGAAAAATCTTGCATGTAAAATTATCGGGCGTTGTCCAGCGCCTTTTTCACGGCGGCAATCACTTTGCGTTGGACCGAAAGCGGCTTGCCAGGAATCCGCGCGCCCGCCGCCGCCGAATGTCCGCCGCCGCCGAATTGGGCGGCAATTTCGTTCACATTGATCTTGTCACTTTTCGAGCGCAGGCTGATGCGAGTGAGTTCAGGTTCAATTTCCTCGAAGACGCATGCGATGACGACCGGCTCAATGGCACGGATATGATCAATGAGTCCTTCGGAGTCGTTGCTTTCGGCGCCCGTGCGGGAAAAGTCGGCTTTTTTCAACCATAGATAGGCGATCTGGTTGTCGTGCGCTAGGCGGAACTTGCTATAGACATGCTTGAGCAAACGAGCGCGGGATAGCGGATAGCTTTGATAAACTTCGTCGCCGATTTTTGCGAGATTTGCTCCGCGCGTGACGAGTTCCGCGCCGGTGTGAAACGTGCCGGGGCGCGTCGTGGGGTATTGAAAAGAGCCGGTATCGGTCGAAACGGCGGTGAAAAGATTGTCGGCGATCAGCTTCGTGATCGGCCAGCGTGCGACTTTGAGAAGACGGAAAATCAATTCACCGGACGAAGGCTCGCGCGCGGACACCCAGTTCACATCTGCGTAGCGCGTGTTGCTTTCGTGATGGTCAATGTTGATGAATATTTTCCGGTCGCCGACGCATTCTCCGGCGTTGCCAAGCCGCTCGAAACTCGCGCAATCGGTGGCGATGACGCAGTCGAATTTCTGGCCGCGCTTCGGTTTTTGAAACAGACCGTCAGGATCGAGAAATTTTAATTTTTGCGGAACTGAATCCTCGTTCCAAACGGTGACCTTTTTGCCTTCGTTTTGCAGCGCCAGCGCCAGGCCGATCTGCGAGCCGATGCAATCGCCGTCAGGCCGGACATGGCCGACGATGCAAAAGGTTTTGTGCTCGCGGATGACTTCGATGATCCTGCCAATGATTTTGGGATAACTTTTCACGGTTCTTCGGTCGGGCCGCTGTCAGCAGGCGCGGATTTTTCCAGTTCCTCGATGATTTGCAGCACCTTGTTGCCGCGGACAATGGAATCGTCAAAGACAAATTTCAGCGCGGGCGTGTATTTCAAGATGATGGAACGCGCCACGAGATTCTGGATGCGCACGCGATGTTCGGTAAGCAATTGGAAGCCGCGCTTTTGCTGCTCGGCATTGCCAAGGATGCTGACGAAAACGACGGCGGATTTCAAATCACCGGCCACGTCAACGTCGTTGACGGTGATCAATCCCGCGTCGCTGACATGAAATTCGCGCCGGACGGCCTCGCCGATTTCGCGTTTCAAAAGTTCGCGCACACGTTGGAGTCGGAGACTGGCCATGTTTTTCGTTAATCGTTCAATTGTGAATCGTTGAATCGTGAACCGTTTTAACGAAGCAACGATTCACCATTCCAACGCCTGTCATAACTTCGCCGCAACTTTTTCAAGCGAGTAACATTCAATCGCGTCGCCGACCTGGAAATCGCTGTAGCCTTCAATGCGGATGCCGCATTCCATTCCGGCGCGCACTTCGTTGACTTCGTCCTGAAAGCGGCGCAGCGATTGAAGGATGCCTTCGTAAATCACATCCTTGCGGCGGCGCACGCGGACTTTTCCCCTGACGATGCGTCCGCTGGAAACCATGCAGCCGGCGACCGGAACGCCCTTTGACAATTCAAAAATCTGCCGGATTTCCGCCGAGCCGACGACGGTTTCCCTGACGAGCGGGTCAAGCAATCCGGCCATCGCCTCTTTCACCTGGTCAATCAATTCGTAAATGATCGCGTAAAGTTTGATTTGAACTCCCGCGTGCTTGGCTTTTTCGGCGGCGGTGCTGTCGAGACGCGTGTGAAAACCCAGAATGACCGCGCTCGACGCCGATGCGAGCGCCACGTCGTTTTCGGTGATCGTCCCGACGTCGCTGTGGATGATTTCAAGCGAAACTTTTTCCGCCTCGATTTTCTTGAGCGCCTCGACGATGGCCTCGACCGAACCTTGGGTGTCGGCCTTGACGACGACCTTGAGAACCTTGTCCTGATTTGCGGCGAGCGTGGCAAAAAGATTTTCGAGCGTGACTTTTTTGTCCTCCTGGCCGGCGGCACGCGCTTCCAGGAAACGCTGTTCGGCCAGTTCGCGCGCGGCTTTTTCGTCTTCGACCACGGAAAATTCCAAGCCCGCATCCGGCACGCCGTTCAGGCCGAGAACACGAACGGCAACAGACGGTTCGGCTTCCTTGAGCCGTTTGCCTTCTTCGTTGATCAAAGCGCGGACGCGACCGTAAAATTCCCCGCAAATAATGATGTCGCCAATGTGCAGCGTGCCTTTGCGGACGAGCACAGTCGCCGTCGGGCCGCCGGGTTCGACGCCGGATTCGATGACGTTGCCCTTGGCGTTGCGATTCGGATTCGCCTTGAGTTCGAGCAAGTCGGCCTGAAGCAGAATCATTTCAAGCAGTTTATCAATGCCGACTTTCGTTAGCGCGGAACACTCGACGAAAATCGTGTCGCCGCCCCAATCGTCCGGAACAAGCTCCTTGTCCTGCAACTGCTGGCGCACCTTCATGGCGTTCGCGTTCGGGTGGTCAATTTTGTTGACCGCGACGAGAATCGGAACTTTCGCGGCCTTCGCATGGGCGAGCGCTTCCAAAGTCTGCGGCATTACGCCATCGTTCGCCGCGACGACAAGGACGACGATGTCCGTGACATTCGCGCCGCGCGCGCGCATGGAACTGAATGCCGCGTGGCCGGGCGTGTCGAGAAACGTGATTTGCGCCAGTTCCTTTTTGCGTTCGGGGTGAGGGACGGAAATCGTGTAAGCGCCGATGTGCTGCGTGATGCCGCCAGATTCACCAGCGGCGACGTTTGCTTTGCGGATGACGTCAAGCAAAGAAGTTTTGCCGTGGTCAACGTGGCCCATGATGGTGACGACCGGTGCGCGAGGCTTGAGCGTTTCCGGTTTGTCCTCGGTGTCGAGTTCGATTTGTTTCTCGACCGCGTGGACGACGCCTGCGCCGCGCTCGCGTTTCTCGACTTCAAAACGGAAGCCGTATTTGGCGCAAAGTTGCTGCGCGATTTTTTCGTCAATCGCCTGGTTGACCGTCGCAAAAACATTCAGACCCATCAAATCGGCGATGATTTTGAACGGCTTCTGTTTTAATTGCGCGGCAAGTTCGCGGACGACAATCGGTGGCTTGATGATGATGACCTCGCCAGTCGTAGGCGCGATAAATTTTGGTTGCGCCGGCGCGGCTGGCTTTGCCGGTTCGCGAGTCTGCTGTTGTTGCGGACGCCCGTCGCGACCGCCACGCTGAAATTGCTGGCGCGAATCTCCGCGTTGCGGTGCGCCGGGCCGCGATGGTGGAAGCTTTGCTGAAGATCCTCCGCGTTCGCCGCCGCGCGAACCTGTCTGGCGCGTTGGCGACAATTGGATGAACCCGATTTTGTCGCCAAGCTTTGGGCCGGCGGGTTTGGGCGGCGGGGGTGGCGGCAGTTCAATTTTTGGCTCGATGACCACGGGTTGTTGCTTGACCTCCGGTTCCGGTTCGGGCGGCGGCGCGGTGATGAGGACTATTTTTTCCTCGACGACTGCAAGCTTGGGCGGTTCGGGCGCGGGCTTTGGAGCAAGGCGGGCGGCGGCTTCGGGAAAAGTTTTAACCAACTCTTCTTCGAGAAACTCGGCACTGATTTTATCGAGTGAACTGGAAGCGACCTTGGCGGCGGCAATGCCCATGGACTTGGCCTTCTCGATGATTTGCTTGTTCTCGAGGCCGAGTTTTTTCGAAATGTCGTAAATACGAACGGGCATAAATATCTTCAACCGTAGCCGGGCAGATTGTGCGTGTGGCCTTCATGGCTAAATCGCGCAAACAAACTTTGTTCCGGCCTGCGTCATGCAATCAAGTGTTCACCGGCGTTTCACCGACGTTCAACGTGCGGCGTCCGGCTTCGGCGCGCACGGCTTCCAAAATCGCCGCCGCGTTTTCGCCGATCTGCGGAATGTCCGCAATGTCGCCGGCTTCCGCCGACAATAAATCTTCGATGCGCGTCAGCCCCGCATGGACAAGCGCGTCGGCCTGCTCGCGGGAAATTCCGGGAATCGCGGCAATCGCCTCGACCGCCTCGGCAACTTTTTCATCGAAACCTTTTGTGACAATGTGCTCCGCGTCAATGTCCACTTCCCAGCCTGTGAGCCGGGCGGTGAGCCGCGCATTCTGTCCGCGCTTGCCGATGGCGAGCGACAACTGGTCTTCGCTCACCAAAATCTTCAGGCGTTTGCCTTTCTCGTCAATTTCAATGCTTTTCAGCTTGGCCGGTTCGAGCGCTTTCGTGACAAAAGTCTTGATGTCGGATGACCACGGAATCACGTCCACTTTTTCGTTGTTCAACTCGCGGACGATGTTTTTAACACGCTGGCCGCGCATGCCGACACACGCACCGACGGGATCCACTTTCGGGTCGCGCGAATAAACCGCCATCTTGGTGCGGAAACCGGGTTCGCGGGCGATGCCTTTGATCTCAATCGTGCCGTCGTTGATTTCTGAAACTTCTAGCTGGAACAGCTTGATGATGAAACGCGGGTCGGCGCGGGACAAAATGATTTCCGGCCCGTGCGGGCCTTCCTCGACGGCCTTGACGTAGCAGCGGATGCGTTCGCCGACCTGATATTCCTCGATGGAAACGCGCTCGCGGCTCGGCAGCAGCGCCTCGTATTTTCCCAGATCCAGAATCACGTCGGAACGCTCGAACCGGCGGACCGTGCCGCTGATGATGTCGCCGACGCGGTCCTTGAACTCGGCAAAGATCATGGATTTTTCCGCCTGCCGGATTTTTTGCATCAGCGCCTGCTTGGCGAATTGCGTCGCGACGCGGCCAAAGCCGGTGGGGGTGACTTCTTTTTCGAGTTCGTCGCCGAC
This sequence comes from uncultured Bifidobacteriaceae bacterium, assembly GCA_964413505.1. Lineage (GTDB taxonomy): Bacteria > Verrucomicrobiota > Verrucomicrobiia > Limisphaerales > UBA11358 > UBA11358. Next base: position 6,831 of record CAYPTV010000102.1, read on the forward strand.
CTTTGCATCGGGCTTGATGCGCCGGGCGTCGAAGACGGAAATCTGGTCGTGCTGCGAAATGACTTTGTCCGTGACGATCAGTTTTGCGAACGCCTTGATGTCGCCGTTTTTCTGGTCAATTTCCACGCGCAATTCCCGCGCCGGGCCGACCGCCTTTTTCGCGGCGGACAGCAGTGCCTCCTGGACAGCGCCGACCAGGACATCACGGTTGATGCCTTTTTCGCGTTCCCAGAATTCCAAAACTGCCAAAAAATCTGCGTTCATAACTTAATCAGGGCGCCTGCCGCGTCCGCATCCGGCGAACAAAAAAGCCGGAAGATGTATATCTCCGACTTTCACATGCTGGCGAACCAGCCACTTTACCATTCTTGACAAATAAGAATAATTTTTTAACGCCACCCCGTCAAGCCCAAATACCTTTTGTTAAATCAATGTAAAAACAGCCGGAACAATCACTCGTTCCGGCTTATACTTTAACGGCGGCCTTCCGCAAGGACTCACGTTGCCATGTGGCTGACAGCGTCGCTCCAGTCGGTCTGGCCGGTGCTGCCGCCGATATACTGAATGCGGAAAATCATAGGCCTTGCCCGGTGTAAGCCCCGGAATCGGGATGTTGCGCATCTGCGTGCAAACCGGGTCAAGCTGGCGGTCGAACCTTCCTGCAAAAACAGTCTCGGCAGGGGGCGACAGAAAACAATCGCGCAAAATGGTTTTGTTCTGCCGCTTGCTGACGGAGCTTGTCATGTCGGGTGGAATTTACCTGCGGTTTCACCGTGGCTATTATCGCGCTTCGCTCCGCAACTTCAAAAACGCTCCTGCAATTTTCCGCACGTATTAGCGATTCCTTGGCCTTCAATTCAATCCAAGCCAAGCTGATGGGGAAATATTTTTCTGCGTGAACAACTTCAAGGCTTCATCTGCGAAAGAATCTGGTCGGTGATGGCCTTGACCATCGCCTCGGCGTCGGGGTCCTTGCCGATGGCATCTTCGCGCGCGGGCACTTCGCAGGTGGCACCGGGGCGCCAGTCGCCGCTGTCGCAGAGTTCGCATTCCTTCATGCCGAAGCGCGGGTCCACAAAGCCCAGGCTCTGCTTGATGTTCAGCAGTTCCTTCATCTGCGGCCCGGTGAAAGTATTAATCGGCTTGCCCAACTGCCCCGCCACCACAATGGTCCGGCAGTAGGCTTCCACGATTTCCATGCGCCAATAGGCTTCCTCGATGTTGTTGTGGCTCCAGGTGACCACGCCGTGATTGGACATCAGAATGGTGTTATATTGGTCGGTCAATTCGGCCACCAGCTTGCCCATGTCCGGCAAGCCGGGGGTGCGATACGGCGCCACGCCCACCGAGCAAAACACCTCATACTCCGGCAACATGCACGTCGGCGGCGCGATGTTTGCCACCGCGAACGCTGTGGCATACGGCGGATGGCAATGGCACGAGGCCACCAGCAGCGGCTGGCGTTTCATCATCTGCAAGTGCATCAGGATTTCGCTCGTGCGTTTCTTGGTGCCAAGCAGCTGGTTGCCCTCAAAGTCCACCAGGCACATGTCTGCCGGCTTGAGCGAACCCTTGCTGACCAGCGTGGGCGTGCAAATGGCGATGTCCTCGCCGACGCGGATGGCCATGTTGCCG
>CAYPTV010000103.1:0-8459 GCA_964413505.1 uncultured Bifidobacteriaceae bacterium
TGATTGCGCCGAGCTATTGGGTGGACCCGAAAAGCGGCAACGATTATTTCCTCACGGTTCAATACCCGGAAGGCTTCATAAAAAATTTCGCCGACCTGTCATCCATTCCTGTGCGCGGCGCAAATTCCGCGCATCCGACGCGGCTCGATACTTTAAGCGCCATCAGCCACCGCACTTCGCCGACCGAAGTTGACCATTATCAACTGCGCCGCGAAATGGACGTTTATGTTTCGCCGACGGGTGAAGACCTCGGCAAAGTTTTGAAGGGTGTCCAAAACATTGTTGCCGACCTGAAACTGCCGTCAAATGTCCGTATCGTTGTGCGCGGCTCGGCGCACGCGATGCAAGTTTCATTTCGCAGTTTTGGTCTCGGTTTGATTCTCGCGACCGTGCTGGTTTATTTGATTCTCGTCGCGCAGTTCAAATCGTTTCTTGATCCGTTGCTGATTTTGCTCGCCGTGCCGACAGGCTTGACCGGCGTTTTAATAATTCTTTTCGCGACCGGCACAACCCTCAACGTCATGTCATTGATGGGCATTGTGATGATGGTTGGCATCGTCGTCTCGAACAGTATTCTTATCGTCGAATTCACGAACCGGCTGCGCGAGGAAGGCCGTCCATTGCGCGAAGCCGTTTCGCTCGCCTGCCGTGTGCGTTTGCGTCCGGTCTTGATGACTTCGTTGGCCACGCTCATGGGATTGATTCCGATGGCACTGAAACTCGGCACAGGCAGCGAAGCCTATGCGCCGCTCGCCCGCGCCATCATCGGCGGACTCGCCGTTTCCGTCGTGTTGACCGTATTCATTGTGCCGACGGCATATTTCATCCTTTATCGCCGGAAAGAAACCGGGGTGAAAAATTCTCCTGACGCAACGCCAGCAATTTCGCACTAAATATTTCCAAATGAAACGAATCATTTTAGCCCTATCTGTTTGCGCCTGTTTTGCTGGCAACATTTTTGCGGACGGAACAACCAACGCGCCGGTAGTTCTGACTTTGGCAGACGCGACCAAAATGGCGTTGCAAAATCATCCGCAAATCGCCTCTGCTAATTATCGTGCGCTGGCCGCACAGGAAGTAGTGAAAGAAACGCATGCCGGATATCTTCCGAAGGCAGACCTTTATGCGGACGCTGTTGGAGCAAACGACGAAGGCACGCGCATCATGGCGGGCGGCTTGAATAATCCGAGCGTTTATGATCGCGGAGCCGGAGGTTTGGCCGTCAGCCAGCTCATCACCGATTTTGGCCGCACGGCCAACCTAACGGCCAGTTCCAAATTTCAGGCACAGGCGGAAAATCAAAATGCCAATGCCACGCGCGAACAGGTTTTGTTACAAGTCAACGTCAGTTATTTCGGTGCGCTGGAGGCACAGGCCGTCCTACACGTCGCGCAGCAAACTTTGGACACGCGGGAATTACTGCTCAATCAGGTGAGCTTGCTAGCATCCAATAAACTTCGGTCGGAATTAGACGTGAGTTTTGCGCGCGTCGCCGTTCAGGAAGGTAAATTACTATTGCAAAAGGCACAAAACAACTTGGACGACGCGACGACTTCACTTTCAACTGCGCTGGGCTATCGCGAGCCGCAATCTTTTCAACTCGTCGAGTCATCGCAATCCACTTTTTTCAATACGAACGAAGTTTCACTATTGGTCGAAACGGCTTTGTCAGAACGACCAGAATTATTGAGCCTACGCAATCAACACGACGCCGCGCTGCGGTTTGCTAAATCGGAACGCGATTCGCGGTTGCCAACCATTTCCGCCGTTGGTGTTGCTGGTGATGCGCCGACGCATGACAGTCATTTGCCGGACAATTACGCAGTGGGTGGACTTGAATTAAGTATGCCTTTGTTCGCGGGCGGATTTTACACGGCACGTCAGCACGAAGCGGAATTGAAAGCGCAATCGGAAAACGAACTCGTGCGCGCCTTGGAAGACAACATTGTGCGCGACGTGCATCTGGCTTGGTTGAATGTGAACAACGCGCTGGAGCAGCTTCAAACCACGCAAGAGCTGGTTCGCAACGCCGCTGATGCTTACGATCTAGCCGAGGCGCGTTACAAAATCGGCAGCAGTTCCATCGTGGAATTGAGCCAGGCGCAGTTGAGCCTGACATCGGCTCAGATCGCGAACACCAATGCGCGTTACGACGTTCTCATCCAACAGGCCAATCTGGATTACCAGACCGGCGCGCTGCATTAAGACCGTCCTTTTTTTGTTACAATTCTCTGAACGAATTTTAATTTGTCATTCAAGACGCCTTAATGGAGATCGAATAGATTTGTATCATTATGAAAATAAAAAGAATTGCTCTCATTGGCGCACTAATCATTCCGCTTGTGGCTGGCTGCGTTTCAACACCGGTCACGCTCAATTCCGTTGGGCCTGAACCAATCAAGCCCGAAGCCTTTATTCCAAAAGGCTATTTGCAGGTGTTTAGTGACACAGATACCATTCAGGATGGTGACGGTCCCCCCTACTATCCACATACGGGTTATAGCATTCACGACGAATACGGCAAAGTTGTGCAATTTGTTCCCAATCATATCGGCGACATGGATGAGTCCCCAAGCATAGTGACCATTCCTTCGGGTCATTACAATATTGTAGCCGAGTCCTCGGCCTACGGGCAAGTCACTGTGCCGGTTGTGATTCAGGAAGGCAGGTCAACAGTCGTTCATCTGGACAGGGATTGGAGGCCGTCAGCAAATATTTCCACAAACGAACTTGTTTATCTTCCAAATGGAGAAGCCTTGGGATGGAAGTAGTTCAACTGTGAAACGGTATGGTGAAATTTAGGCTTCGGGGTCAAAAACCATGCTAGTTGAATTTCCGCTCATAATAAAGGATTTGACCTTGTCTCCATCAAGCGAATGGTCGCCCCAATTCGTTGGATGGATGGTGGTCAGGATTGCGAAAGGCTTCGGCTACTGCCTATGCACAAAAAAGACCTGCGAGTTAAAGCCCGGTGATGGATTCATGGTGCCTCAAGTCACCGGTGTCACCGTCCGCGCCAGCCAGCTAGGGGCGCTGCGTCTGCAATATTTTCGAATTCGACCCGAATTATTGGTGGGACTGTTGACGGTTGCCGAGTGCCAGCAACTCAAAACACTTTCCAGCAATTCTTCGTGTATTTTTCATTTCAGGGCCAAAGAATTGGACGGTCAGGAATTTACTAGGCTGGTGGAAAAACCAGGCAATGAGAAACTGGCAATGCGTTGCGCGCTGCTTCAATTTTGGGCGAATGGAATTGCCGGTCTATTTGGCAAGCCGGCATTGAACGGTTCCAGCGGAAAAAAACTGCGCGAACGCTTCCTCCAATTGATGGAGCAGTTGCCGGAAGCAGAACTGTTGGAGTTTTCATTAGCCGAACTCGCCCGGCAACTCCACTGCAGCGAACGTCATCTGGGACAACTCTACTGTGAGAAATTTGGTGTGTCGTTTCGCAGCCATCAAGTAGATTTGCGACTCCAGCGTGCCTGCCGCCTGCTGGCGGATTCGAGGATTTATATTGCCAGCATCGCCTCTGAAAGCGGTTACAACAGCCTCACCCTTTTCAACGCCACGTTCAAAAAGCGTTTTGGCATGACGCCCAGCGAGTGGCGGCGGCGGAACCTGATTAAAAATTGAAAGTTCGCTGACTTTCCCCGTGTCAATGTGCTGGCCAGTTGCCAGACAAATGACAACGGTTGTCACACGTTTGTAACCAAGCTGACATAAATATGTCGCTTTGTCCTTGCAGCATGATGCCTGTGCGAATGATAAAAATTACCCGCCGGAGGGATTTTTGCCTGGCTGGACTTTTCCTGTTGCTGACGGGGTTTGCCGCTGATTCCAATGCCCAAACGGCCGGCACGCAAAGCCCCAATGCCGTGTCCACCAATGCCATCAGCCCCGCCGCCATGGGGCCGCTGCTGGATTTGTTCGTAAAAAAAGGTTTTGTGACGCAGGACGAGGTGGATCATGTCAAGGCCGAGGCGGAGGCTGAACAGACCAACAACCAGCCGTTTCCGCAAGACTCGCTTTCCAAATGGAAGACCGGCGATGGCATCGTCAAAATGGAATTGTTCGGGGATATCCGGGCGCGCTATGAAGACCGTGGGGCAAAGGACATGAACGACGACCGCATTGAAATGAATCGCGAGCGCTATGCGGTCCGCGTGGGGCTGCGGGGCAGCCTGTTCGATGATTTCTATTATGGCTTGAGGCTCGAAACCGGTTCCAGCCCGCGTTCTCCTTGGGTTACGGCGGGCGGCTCTTCACCGGGGCCGTATGGAAAATCTGCGGCGGGCCTCAACATTGGCCAGGCATACATCGGCTGGCGCGCTGGAAAATGGCTGGACATCACCTTGGGCAAGATGCCAAATCCACTTTATACCTCGACGATGGTTTGGAGCGGAAACATCAATCCCGAAGGTGCCGCCGAGAAATTCATGTATTCCGTGGGCGATGCGGATTTCTTCGCCACGTTCGGCCAGTTCGTCTATCAGAATTTCAATCCGAATTTTTCCTCTCCAAACCTGGGGGTTAACGGCATCTTGGGACAGACAATCCCCAACATCTACCAGATCGCGTGGCAGGCTGGCGTGACCTATCACATCACGGACAAGCTCACCGCCAAGGTCGCCGGCACGATTTATTCTTACACCGGCCTGCAACCAAGCAGCGCCACTTCGGGATCTTCGACTTCGCCCTATTACGGCGATGCTTATGTGGGTGAGTCCGGCTATTCCGGTCCCGGTTCCGCCAACCCCCTGTATGGCGCAAGCTATTACGGCATCCCTGTCAACGGTGCCGGCAGCGCGGGCAGCACGCTCCCGGGTTATTCAAGCGTGGGCTACCCCAACAATCAGGTCGGCCTCAACGATCTGCTGGTGTTGGAGATTCCCTTTGAAGTGAATTATAAATTGAACCGCGTGATGTTGCGCACATTTGGCGATTTTGCCTATAACTTCCAAGGGGGTCAGCGGGCAAATGCGGCGGCGGCGGGCTACTCGGCTTATCTGGCAAGCCTTCTTCCGCCGGGAGCAACGATCAGCGGATTCAACCCGCAAACATCCCAGGTAAAGGCATATCAAATCGGCTTCGGCATCGGCAGCACCAATGTGCTCTACGGCCAGACACAGGGACTCGTTTATGGCACCGGCTCCGCGAAGAACGCCTGGGAGTTGAGGGCTTACTGGCAGCACATCGAGCAATATTCGCTGGATCCTAATCTCCTGGACACCGACTTTTTCAACGGCCTCGAAAATATGCAGGGCATTTATACGGCTTTGGCCTACGGTTTTTCCGCCAACGTCATCGGAACCATCCGCTACGGTTTTGCGAACCGCATAGACAGCCAGATTGGAACCGGCGGCAGCAGCGGTGACATCCCGCAGATCAATCCAGTGCAACATTTCAGCATATTGCAAGTGGACATGACGTTGAGATTTTAACGGAGTTTGCCCGTCCGATTCACGGAAAATTCAACACCTCAATTATGGTCCCGCAGCTTCCGTGGCCAAGCCCACCTTGGTGATGTCCAACTGGCGGAGGATGTCCAGAACGCTGATCATTTTCTGGTAGTCCACATTGTCGTCGCCCTTGACGACGACGCTCAGATCCGGGTTGTCCGATTTGAGCTGCTGCAAGTCGTCCTTGAGCACCGTCAGCGTGACGGGCTGGTCGTTGAGAAAAGCCTGACCCTTGGCGTCCACGGCGATCTGGTTGATCTTGGGCTTCTCCTTTTGCGGCGGTGGCGGCTTGCCGGAGGGCAGGTTCATTTCCAGGTTGTTCATCATCTGCGGCGTGGTGATGATGAAGATGACCAGCAGCACGAACACCAGGTCGAGCAGCGGAGTGATGTTCAACTCGCTCATCGTGCCGTGGCCGCGTTTGGATGTCTTTTTCAGGCTCATTGCAAGACGGATTCAACATCTTCCAGTTGCACGTCGAACCGGATGGTGACGACCGGCGGAAAGTTCGTGGGCGGCGGGCGGTTAAAACTTTTTACCACGTTAAAAACCTGCCTGACTGAATCGTCCCACTTCTCGTTGCCGGAACTTTTCTGCACCACGGGTGCGCCCAGTTGTCCGTCCTTGCCCACGGTCATGGACATCTCGACGACGTAATTGTCGTCGGCCATGTCATCCGGCTTGTCCCATTTGGAGCGCAGGACGTATTCCATGTAGCCCTTGTAAATCTGCACGGGGTCGGAGCTGCTGACGACTTCCTTGCCGCCGCTAAAATCAAACAACGGCAATTCCGCCACCGGCGGCGCAACCGTTGGCGGCGCAACGGTGGGCGGTGCGGCAGGTCGGGTTTCAACAATTTTCGGCGGTTCAATCTTGGGAGTTTCGATTTTAGGCGGTTCGATCTTGGGCGGCTCCTTGGGTTTTTCCGGCGGCTTTTCCTTGACCATCTGCACGGAGATTTTTTCGAGTTTCTTGCCCAGCAACCCTTCGCGCGCAGCGAAATACAGGAGCGCCAGCACGAGCACGGCATGGAAGATGAACGAGATGAGCAGGTTCACCTTCGACGAATTCTTGACCTCGCGCGGTTTTGAGTTCGGTATCATTTCGTCAGCGGCTCGGTCGCCAGATCAACCTTGGGCACGTTGGCCTGCTGGCACACGTCCAGCACTGCGCGAATCTGGCTGTATTTCGTCTTGCCGTCGCCGCGCACGATGACGTTCAGGTCGGGATTGTCCACGCGCCGGTTGATGAGGGTTTGCAACATGTCCGACGCGCTGGCAATCTTGTCCTTGTCCAGGAACAGCGTGCCGTCGGCCAGCACGGAAATGTAATTGGCCTTGGGCGGCGGGTCTTTCATCTGCCGGACGGCCGCCGGCAGCTTCAAATCCTCCTCAGTCACGGGCGGAATCGTCGTGATGATGAAGATTACGAGCAGCACGAACGCCAGGTCCAGCAGCGGCGTGATGTTCAGTTCCGTCAGCGAATGGTGCGCCGTATGCGAACACTTTTTCATCGCTCAAAGCGTCACCTGGGATTCGCCTTTCAACGCATCTGTGATGCGCGTGGCCAGCACTTCATTCGCTTCACGGATCTCCTCGGAGAGCGGGCGATGGTCCACATAGACGTGCTCGATTTGATTCGCGTAGCGGCTGGCAAACCCGTCAAGCTCCTGCGTGAGAGCGCGAATGGTCGTGACCATGAAGTTGTAACCGAACATGGCCGGAATCGCCACGAGCAGCCCTGTCACGGTTGCCACGAGCGCCGCCGCCACGCCCGGTGCCATGGTCGTGAGGCTGGCGGAATTTTTTTCTGCTATGCCCGCGAACGTGGACATGACGCCCCAGACCGTTCCGAGCAAACCGATGAACGGTCCGCCCGCCACCGCCGTGGACAGGACGATCATTCCCTTTTCCAACGCCATTGCCTGCGCGCCGGCCGCTTCTTCCAGAATCACCTTGACCGCCTCGAAGGATGGCAGGCTGATCTTCGTTTGGACCGAGCGTGCGAAATGATCCGTGTTGCCTTCGCCTGTCGAATTGAATTTCGGCACGGCCATGGTCTGCACCGGATGGTTCTTCAACTGATAGGCCAGTTCGTCCGCGCCCCGGATGTAAAGATGATACGCTGGCGCACCGTCAAACTCCTGGCCCTTGCGCTGGATGTCCAGCGGGTCGCGCGTGGACGCGTATGCCTCGAAGAAATTTTTGGTCGCCTTGCGCGCGATGATCAACTGCCTGAACTTGCTCAAGATGATCGTCCAGCTGAACAACGACAGGATCAGCAGCACGATCACCGTGATCTTGCCTTCAGGCGTCGCGTTTTTGATCGCAAAAACTGCCGCGTTGGCAAATATCGGTTGAATGGTCATAATTTTAATTGTTGTTTTAGCTTGGTTTTATTTCTTCGGTTTTCAATGGATGAATGCCGCCAATTTGGCTGCTTAACCTCATCAATGGACAGATTGATTCTCCGATCCACAGACAACCATCCTGCCGAGTTTATGCCAACTAGCTTCAAGCCAAGGTTACAAATCAGTGAATTTTTCTCCTCTACGGAGCCGGCGGATGACGGCGACCGGACATTTTCAGCCGCGCACGAGGCGGACCAGTCGCGCGAATCTTTTTGCCTTGGGCTTCAACTCCGCCTTTAATTGTCCGCATGATTGCAAAACGTGTCATTCCCTGCCTCGACGTCCACGACGGCCAGGTTACGCGTGGCGTCCAGTTCGGCGTGGCCGAGAAGGGCGGCCTGCGCAACGTCGGCGACCCCGTCGAGTTGGCTCTCCGCTACAACGAGCAGGGCGCGGACGAAATGGTTTTCTTTGACATTACCGCCACCGCGCACGGTCGTGGCACGATGGTCGAGGTCATCGAGCGCGCCGCCGACCAATGTTTCATGCCGCTCACTGTCGGCGGCGGCATCAAATCCCTTGACGACATGTTCACCATGCTGCGCGCCGGGGCGGACAAAATTTCCATCAACTCCAGCGCGCTCGCCCGG
>CAYPTV010000104.1:0-8446 GCA_964413505.1 uncultured Bifidobacteriaceae bacterium
GCCTCCACCTGGAGCGATGTCACGCCCTGCAACATGCACATTGACAAGCTCGCGCTCGAATCCGAAAAGGGCGTGAATGCCAGCGGCGGCAAGGCGATCATCTTTAACACCATCACCGTTTCCGACGGCATCTCGATGGGCACCGAAGGCATGAAGTATTCGCTCGTCTCGCGTGAAGTCATCGCCGACTCCATCGAAACCGTCGTGGGCTGCGCCGGCATGGACGGTTACGTGGCTATCGGCGGCTGCGACAAAAATATGCCCGGCTCGCTCATCGCCATCGCCCGCATGAACCGCCCCGCCGTCTTTGTCTATGGCGGCACGATTCTGCCCGGCTGCATCACCGGCGATCCGGCGCAGCGCAAGCTCGACGTCGTTTCCGTCTTCGAAGCCATCGGCGCACACGCGAATCAGAAAATTTCCGACGCAGAATTTCTCGCCGTCGAACAATGCGCCATTCCCGGTGCCGGTTCCTGCGGCGGCATGTATACCGCGAACACCATGGCCAGCGCCATTGAAGCGCTCGGCATGAGTTTGCCCAACAGTTCCGCGCAGAATGCCGTTTCGCCCGCCAAGCTCGCCGATTGCCGCGCCGCCGGTGCCGCCGTCGTGAAGATGCTTCAGCGCGGCATCAAGCCGCTGGACATTCTCACGAAGAAAGCTTTTGAGAACGCCATCACCGTGGTCATCGCGCTCGGCGGTTCCACGAATGCCGTGCTCCACCTCCTCGCCATCGCGCACGCCGCGAAGGTGAAGCTGACCATTGACGACTTCACCCGCATCGGCAAACGCGTGCCCGTGCTCGCGGATTTGAAACCTAGCGGAAAACATTTGATGAGCGAACTGATCGCCATCGGCGGCATCCGGCCGCTGATGAAAATGTTGCTCGACAAAAAGCTGCTCCACGGCGATTGCCTGACCGTCACCGGCGAAACCATGGCGCAGACGCTCGCCGGCGTGAAACCGTATCCGAACTACCAGACCATCATTCACGGCTTCGACAATCCGATCAAGAAAGACAGCCACCTCGTCATTCTGCGCGGCAATCTGGCCAGCGACGGCGCGGTCGCGAAGATTTCCGGCAAGGAAGGCTTGCACTTTGAAGGCAAAGCCATCGTGTTCAACGGCGAGGAAGCGGCGATGAAAGCCATTCTCAACGGCACCGTCAAAAAAGGCCACGTCATCGTCATCCGCTACGAAGGACCGAAGGGCGGACCCGGCATGAGGGAAATGCTTTCGCCCACGTCGGCCATCATGGGCAAGGGACTCGGCAAGGACGTGGCGCTCATCACCGACGGCCGGTTCTCCGGCGGCAGTCACGGCTTCGTGGTGGGACACATCACGCCGGAAGCCTACGTGGGCGGAACGATTGCGCTGGTGAAAAACGGCGACCCCATCCGCATTGACGCCGAAAAGCGGGAACTGACGCTCGCCATTCCCGCGAAGGAACTGGCCGCGCGCCGCAAGGCGTGGAAGAAGCCCGCACCCCGCTACACGCGTGGCGTGCTCGCGAAATATGCCGCCCACGTCACCAGCGCCTCGCTCGGCGCGGTGACGGATGATGATTTGAAGTTGTAATTAACCATCTGCCCAGATGACCATTTATCTTGATGTCTGTTGCTTGAATCGTCCATTCGACGATCAATCGCAGAATCGTGTGCGCCTCGAAGCGGAAGCTGTCTTGAGTATTTTGGAAATGGCCGATGCGCGGCAGTTGGAGATTATCGGCAGCGACATCATTGACGATGAACTTGCGGAAATGCCAGACCATGAAAGGCGCGAGAAAGTGGAATTGCTGCTTACGGTTGTCTCAACGCAAATCGCTTTGACGACCGGCATCGAACGGCGGGCGGTTGAATTGCAAAAGTGGGGACTCACGTCCTTGGACGCATTGCATCTGGCATCCGCCGAAAGCGCTCACGCAGATTATTTTTTGACCACCGACGACAACCTTCTACGAAAAGCCATCCGCCATCAGGCCGACCTCAAGGTTAAGGTTGAAAATCCCGCCAAATGGCTTATACAAAAGGCAACTGATGAAAGCTGAACTCCTCAATCCCGCTGAATTGCGAGCCGCCGGTTACAAGGCGCTCGCCGCCGCGCTTGGCCCGCTGGGCATGGCCAGATTTCTCCTCCAATTTGAACACGGCCACGGCGACTACACCCGCGAACGTCAGCAACGGCGACCTGACCACTCCGTCCAAGCCGTTGCCGAGCGCATCCGCACGCGGAAGAAAAAGCGGGCTTGATTCACGGCGTAACGAGCGCGTCGGAAAGTGCGGTGACGGATAAAGAATTGAATTTGTGAGGTTTTTTAGATGAACGAGGAATCAAAAGGACGGAAAGAAAAATTTGTTCCTATTGAATCGGAACAGTTCATCACGAAATATTCTGACAAGCGGTCTCGAAGGAAAAAGCTTTTTCAGAAGTTGGCACTTGCGCATTTCGACGTAGATTCTGCTTACAAAACCTGCGAGCTATTTCTTGAAAAGGTTGCCGCTGGCAAACTATCAGAGAAAACCGTTGAGGTTGGAATGGGCAATCCATTGTATTTGCCGCTGCTCGAAGCAATGATTATTTCGTATTCTCGCCCATTTATTGACAATGATGGTCTGGGCGTTTTGTCGAAACAATGGTCTGAATTTGAAGACAAAGAATTGAAGAAAACACACCATTTCATTCTCAATTATCGTAATGATCTAGTTGCTCACTCCGACCATACCGTGCGAAAAATTCAAATCTTTTCGGCGAATGCAAATTTTGGCCCGATGCGCAAAAAACAAAAAATGGAAGGCCCAGGTTTCGCGGTAAGCACATTTTGGATTCCTCTGGGGCGCGTAGGAACATTTCACCGGTTATTTGCAGTTCAGGGACAGCGCATGATTGCCGAAGTGATGAGAATGTTGGACGAGCTTTATGGTGAAATGGATCTTCCTGACAAGGCATTTGATTTGAGAGACGATGAAGGCTTGTAGAATCCCAACGGGATTCCATCAATCAGCCCAAGGCTGGTCCGAGCCGGACTGGCAATCCCCGGAGCGCGGCGTTCACGCCGCTTCATCATTCGCATTGAAAACGCATCCAAATTTGTCCACGGCTTACAACCTCGCACGTTGAAGCGACCTGAAGGTCGCGCTCCCAAATCCCACCTGTCTTCCATCCCTCAGCCCAGGGTTGGTCCCAGCCGGACTGGCGGGGAGCCGGGTCATCCGCCTCCGTCACACTCCGGCGCGGCAAGTCCGTCCAAAATCATTTCTAACCCCAACACGATTGCATCGCCTTCCGAAAGCGCCAGGGGACTGGCGCAGTCCACGACGCTTCGCGCGGGCTGGAATCATCGGAATTCGCGCCAGCGTCTTGGACTGCGGCGGCCCTCCGCCGCTTTTAATCGCCTTGAAATCACAAAACCCATTCATCGTGCAGGTCAATTGCGGCCCGGTTTTGCTGTTTTGGAGGGTTTTGAACCTATAACACCACAAAAATGGCCTCCATCTGGATTCCAAAACTCACTTTTAGTATTCCAAAACCGGGTTTTTGCGTCTCCAAACTGACTTTTGGTGTCGCCAAACACACTTTTTGCATCCAAGAAATGAGTTTTGGCATCCACAAACGCACTTTTGGTGTCCAAAAAGTGTCTTTTGGTGTTCCTAAACTCACATCTGGAGTCTCCAAACTGACTTTTTGGATTCAAATACATGCTCTTGGTGTTCACAAAGCCGTTTTTGGTATCCCAAAACTCCGTTTTTGTATCCAAAAATTGACTATTTGGATTCCAAAACATGCTTTTGGGATTCACAAAGTGTCTTTTTGGATGCCAAAACTCTGTTTTGGAACGCAAAAAATGCGTTTTGGAATGTCTAAACCCACTTTGGGATACCAAACTACAATTCTGGGATAGCCGGGGACTGTTCTCGAACTCCGAAAATGTGTCCCGGCATAGGTAAACTCCCTATATCTGGGTCACCCGCCTCCGTCAGAATTCGGCGCGGCAAGTCCGGCCAAAATCATTTCCAACCCCATGGGATTGCATCACCGTTCCGGGCAGGTAGGGCGGGCAGTCCCTTGCCCGCCGTCTCTTGCCAACCAGCGTATTCAGGTTCACCACGACGGCGCGCACGGAGTGTCGCGCCCTACCTTTCGCCACAGCGTCTTGGACTTCCAACTTCTACAGATACCGGCGAGACAAGGCGGTCTGCCCCTCCGCCGCTTTTCCATCCATTTGACCGGCGTGGCACGAGTCATCCGGCCAAAAAGCCATGATTCAGCCGTTTGTTGGTTAAAAACCTGCTTTTTGATCAAAACCACATTTTGTCGTTCGACAAAGTCATTCCGTAAAACCTTTGCAAAATATGGCATTTATAACTCCCTGCCAAAGGATGAATTTCATCGCATAGCCGAACAGGTGAGTCCAGACGAAGCTGACCAGGATGTTAAAACCATGCTCGATCAAATAGTCAAAGCTCTTACTCCTGCGTGAAGTAGCTCAAGTTTTCCAGTTCGATGGCGACGTTGACGTTGTTGACGATCACTTCTTCCGGCACGGAAAGCACGATCGGGGAGAAATTGAGGATGCCGGTGATGCCGGCCTGGACGAGCTGGTTCGCGACTTCCTGCGCGCTTGTTGCGGGGACGGCGAGTATGGCCATCTTGACGTGCTGGCTTTTGACCAGTTCCGCCAGTTCGTCCATGCGATGGATTGGCTGCTTGATTTCCGCGTCGCGCACACGGAGCGGGTCGGTGTCGAACGCGGCGGTGATTTCAAAGCCTTCCTTTTCAAACCCGCGATACAAAAGCAGCGCAAGTCCAAGATGTCCGACACCGACCAAAATCACCGGCTGCAAGCGCGACGTGCCGAGTTCCTCGGAAATCTTTTGAAAAAGTTCCGTGACATCGTATCCAAGGCCGCGCGTGCCGAACGTGCCGAAATAGGCGAGGTCTTTGCGGAGCTGCGTCGGCTTGACACCGGCGGCCTTGGCAAGCGCCTCGCTGGAAACGGTGCTGATGCCGTTCTCGTGCAGGCGCGCGAGGCAGCGCAGATAAATCGAAAGGCGATAAACCGTCTTGCGCGGGATTTCTGGGCGTCCGTTCTTCTTCAATGCGGTGGGAAATTAAACAAGCTGGCGGCATGTGGCAAGTATGCACCGATTATCTCCGTTTCGGATTTCAACTCATTGCATCAGCAGCCTGAAGAAACGATGATCCGAACCTTGCGTGCTGATTGTCTTGCTTATGTTTGTCGGGCTGGCAAACGGACCGTTTGTCTCCAGATCAATCCACGACACCAAATTGGACGATGCTTGGAGACGGTAGGTGACGGTCGGAAACATCGTAAAGTTGAATCCAAATCCATTTACGGCGGAAGCCAAGAGCTTTCGCGAAATCACAGTTTGATTTGGTGCATAGAATTCAAACGCCCCGATGTCCACGCCATCGCCGGCAGGACGGGGATAGTATCGCTGGTCAGTGTCAGGCGCTCCCGAACTGTCACCAAAATCAATCGCCGGACTGTTTGAGAATGGAGCCATGCAATAAGTCGGCCCGAAAGGCCCGGCATAAGAAATCAGCGGGCCGAGTTTTGGGTCGGTGAAATTATAGCTCGCGCCGCCGGACAAATTCGCCGTGCCGTCGGAACTGATGTTGAATCCGTCGTCGGTGATGACGCCGAATGAATTTCCGGTCGTGCCGCCATAGGCGATGATGGAATTGTGCAATCGCAATGTCCCGTTGGTGTTGGCGATTTGTGTTCCGGCGGCAATGCCGTTTGTGAAGCCCGAACCAGATGGCGAACTGCAACTGTTGCTGGCAATGGTGAGATTCATCGCAACAAATGTTGCGTTGGTATTATTGAAAACTCCGCCACCAATCGCATTTCCGTCAGTGCCTATGTTGCCTGCATACCCACCACCGTTGCCTCCGACAGCGGAGTTTAGCGCGATGGTGCAGTTCGTGGCTACAAATTGTGACGCATTAAATATCCCACCACCCAATCCTCTGAAGCCGATTGTGCCCTCAAACATATAAGGACTGACAGCTCCACCTTGAACATAATTGGAATAGATTGTGCAGCGGTTAAGCGTGGCCGTGCCTGAATTATAAATGGCTCCACCAAATCCATCTATCAAACCTGCAGCGTGAAAATCTATCGAAAGACCAGCGAATGTCTGGTTTCCAAAGAACGAGCTGTCTTTAACAGTCAGTGTAGCCGCAGAATAAACCGCTCCGCCGAATCCGGAGCCGCCTGAACCATGGTAGCCTGCGTCTCCGCCCTTCGCCGTATTTGAAAAAAACTGGCTCTGAATAATTGTCACGCTGCCGCCATTGGCTGCCAGCGCTCCGCCATAAGCCGGACTTGAAGTTTCCTCAGGCACTCCAATACTACCCAAGGCCTGATTCAATGTGAAAATGCTTTTGGTAATTATCAAGGAACCAGATGCTTGAAATGCAGCACCTCCCATTGTCAGACCAGTTGTTATGGTTCCTCCAATTCCGGGATAATTACACATGGCTTCAGAGAGATTGCTGCTTATAATACATCCTGAAATCGTCACGGATCCATTGGTGTTGTAAATCGCTCCACCCAAGCCTATGTTGGCGATCACAATATTGACATTATTGAAGCCTCCGCCAATTGCTGCATTATTTGAAATAGCAGTCTGGAATAATGATACCGCGCCTCCGTTGTTGAATATGGCACCGCCGCGTGCCAGGCCGCCATAAATCAGAGATTGCGCATTGTTGTTCGTCAACGTGCAGGAGACCAAAGTCACCGTGCTGCCGTCATTGTAAATCGCTCCGGCATCGGCAGGCGTTCCCGCCGAGCCGTTGGTGACAATGCAACTGCCATTGGCCAGAATCAGATTGGTCGCTGAAAAATTTGCACCGGGAGCGACGTAAAACAAACGGACGGCATTGCCGCCGCTGATGACCGCCGAGACATTCTGTGCGTCGAGGATGACATTGTTCGTGATGTTGATTGTGTTGCTGATTGTGATTGTGCCGCTGCAATTGATGCTGACCCATCCGCCAATTTGAATGGCCGCACGCAGGCTGGCCTCGGTCGGTGTGCTGACGACGTTGGTTGATCCGCTCAAGTTGGTGAGCACAAGCGCAACCACTGAACTCGTCGCACTGCCGAAATCGTTTGTGGCGACAATCTCGTAATTTCCGGCATTGGCCGGTTGGATGTTAGTCAAGTTCAACGAACTGTTTGTCGCACCCGACAGCGAGCCGTTGTTGAAGAACCACTGATACGACAGCGGAGCATCCCCGACAGCGTGTGAAGAAAAGCTCACCGTGCCTCCGGTTGAATTGGTGATGTTTTGCGGCTGAACATCAAAGGCCGGCAATTGTGCGAACGTGCCCGTCAGCGAATTGTTCGTGTTCATTGTGATGGACAGCGGATTTGCGTTTCCGTTTGTGCTGCCCGACCATGAGGTAAAAACCCAACCTGCAGCGGGCGTGGCCGTGGCTGTCACGATTGTGTTTGTCACATAAACCCCGCCGGTCGGACTTAAAGAAATTGTTCCCTGACCGTTTGTGGCCAGTGTCAGCGTGTAAGACGGAAATTGTTGGAAAGTCGCGGTGATGACTTTGTTGCCATCCATCGTGATGTTGAACGGATTGGCAGTGTCATTACTATCTCCCGACCAATTTGAAAAAAACCAGCTCGGGTCATTTGATATGGCGGTGAGTATTACAGTTGCCCCAGAAGGATAGCTGCTATTTGTGGGGGTTCGATTGACACTGCCTGAGCCGACCACATTTATGGTAAGGGTAAAGCCAACCGCCTCCATATTGCTTCCCAGAATTAGCAAAACAGCGGCAAATAACACTGAATAGATACGGGCTTTGCCTGACATATGTTCTTCTTCAGTAGGGACTGATTGATTATGCTGTTCAGCGCCATGGCTGTCAAGCGGATTCTAAGTTACAACACAGTTAAAAATCCTGCTCGCCAAACCGCGCAAAGTTTCTGATTATATGGCGGATATGTTCACTGGAACTTATACTGCAATTGTCACGCCCTTCCGAAGCGGCGAGATTGACGAGGACGCGCTCGAACGCCTGATCAAATTTCAGATCAAGGGCGGCGTGGACGGCATCGTGCCAGTCGGCACCACCGGCGAATCGCCCACGGTCAACTGTGAGGAACACATCCGCGTGATCGAACTTTCCGTGAAATTTGCAGCGGGCAAAGTCAAGGTGCTCGCCGGCACCGGTGCGAACGCGACGCGCGAGGCAATTGAACTGACGCAGGCCGCCGAAAAAGCCGGTGCGGATGGTTCGCTACAGGTTGCGCCCTATTACAACAAGCCGACGCAGGAAGGTTTGTATCAGCATTTCAAGGCCATCGGGCGCGCGACGAAGCTGCCCATCGTGCTTTACAGCATTCCGGGGCGCTGTGGCATCGAAATCGGCGTTGACACAACAAAACGCCTCGCGACGG
>CAYPTV010000105.1:0-8434 GCA_964413505.1 uncultured Bifidobacteriaceae bacterium
CGGGAATGCCGATGACCGGCGGGCGCGCGGTGGATTTCATCACGCGCACGGCGCTCGACGCGCAGCAAAGTTCCGAGGAAGTCCGCAACATCGCCGCGCGTGTTCAGAATCAGGCGACTTATCCCGGCTCACAGCTCGGCACGTCGCTCAAGCTCGTGGCCAAGCTCATCGGCGGCGGGTTGCCGACCCGCGTTTATTACGTTTCGCAGGGCGGCTATGACACGCACACGAACCAGCTCGGCACGCAAGCGCGCTTGTTGCAGGACCTCGGCGACTCGGTGAAGGCGTTTGTGGACGACATGAAGGCGCAGGGCAACATGCAGCGCGTGCTGGTGATGACGTTCAGCGAATTTGGCCGGCGCGTTTCGGACAATGCCAACGGCGGCACGGATCACGGTGCGGCGGCACCGATGTTTGTGGTCGGCAACAAGGTGAAAGCGGGGCTATTTGGAAAATATCCGAGCCTCGCGCCGCAGGATTTGTTCCAGGGCGACGTCAAATACAACGTGGATTTCCGGAATGTCTATGCCGGCATCCTGGAAAACTGGCTCAAGACGAGGAGCGAGCCGGTTCTTGGCAGACAATTTGAACCGATGCAACTGGTTTGATCGCCATTGCCAAAAGGGCGAGGTTGGAAAAAATAAATTTCAGCCTGTTCCCGCGAGTGGCTTTGCAAAAAGCCTTCATTCGCGGAAAGGCCGTCCAAAAATTCTGATTTGAATTGCATTTGTGTCGTAGGAGGTGTAGATAAAGCTTCTGAAAATCAAACCCTGTCCCGATGAGACAAACAGAATTTGAGTCCATTATGAATATCAAACGAAACCTGATTCGATTCTGCTTGTTGTGCGCGTTGCTGCTGGCGCTGCCGTCCGTGGTGCAGGCCCAATTCACTTACACGACCAACGGCGACGGCTCGCTCAATGTTTCCCAATACACCGGGCCGGGCGGCGCGGTGACCATTCCCGCCACGGTCACAGGCGTGCCGGTGACCACCATCGGTTTCGCTGCGTTTTCTTCTTCAACCGTTGCCAGCATTACCATCGGCACAAACTTCACAGACTTAGGAGTCTTTGCCTTTTATTTTTGCACCAGCCTCACAAACGTCGTTGTTCCGGGCAGCGTCACCAACATCGAAAATTACGCGTTCTCTTACTGCCCGGCTCTTTCTGGTGTTTATTTCCGAGGCAACGCTCCCACCAATAATGCGACGGTGTTCATAAACGACAGTGCCATCGCCTATTATCTGGCGGGAACTACGGGCTGGCTGGCGACGTTTGACGGCATTCCGACAGCGACGTATCCGCCATACACATACACAGTGAATGGTGGCGGAATCACCATCACCGGATACGTTGGTTCAGGCGGCGCGGTTTCCATTCCAAGCACGATCAACGGCCTGCCGGTGACCAGCATCGGGAATGATGCGTTCTATGAATGTGCCAGCCTGACCAGTGTCATCATTCCCAGCGGCGTCACCAACATCGGGACCGGGGCTTTTTTCTCCTGCATAAACTTGACGGGCGTTTCAATTCCCAACACCGTCACCAGCATCGGGAAGTTCGCGTTTGAAAACTGCGTGAGCCTCACCAGCGTGACGATTCCGGCCAGCGTCACCAGCATCGCAACCGTCGCGTTTTCCGGCTGCACCAATCTGGCCACCGTCATTTTCCAGGGCAATCCTCCCAGCGCCGGTTCGTCCATATTCGCCAACGACAGCAATGTGACCATTTATTATCCGCCCGGAGCTTCAGGCTGGGGTTCGTCGTTTGGAGGCGTTCCGACTTCTTCGGTGCCATACAATTACATCACCAACAGTGCCGCCATCACCATCACGGGATATTTCGGGGCGGGCGGCGCGGTGACAATCCCCGCCACAATCAATGGTCTGCCGGTGACCATGCTTGCATACGAATCGTTTTACACGAACCAGAGCATCACCAGCGTCATAATTCCCGACAGCGTCACGAACATCGGCGCGGCGGCGTTCGCGGGCAATGCCAACCTCACCGCCGTCACGTTTGGCACCAACCTTGTCAGCATCGGGGCGCAGGCGTTTCAGGTGACCCGGCTGGCCAGCGTCGCGATTCCAAACAACGTCACCAGCATCGGCGATGAAGCGTTCAATTATTGCGAGAGCCTGACCAATCTCGCCATCGGCACCAATGTCACCAGCATCGGCACAAACGCATTTTACGAATGCCTTAACCTGACCGGCATCACGATTCCGAACAGCGTCACCAACATCGGCGACCAGGCGTTTGAAAACTGCTATGCCCTGACCAACGTCACGCTTTCCGTCAACCTTGCCAGCATCGGGAACGGCGAGTTTGGCAGTTGCGGTCTGACCAGCGTTACGATCCCCAACAGCGTCACCAACATCGGAAACCAGGCGTTCAGTTATTGTGCAGGCCTGACCAACGTCTTGATCGGCACCAACGTCGCCGTCATCGGCACCAACGCATTTTATCAATGCACCGGCCTGACCAGCCTGGCGATTCCCAACAGCGTCACCAACATCAACGCCTACGCTTTCTTCGGCTGCACCAACCTCGCCAGCGCCACCATGGGCACCAACGTCAGCTTCGTGGGATTTTCCTTCGCGAACTGCTTCGGTTTGACGGGCGTCAATTTCCTCGGCAACGCGCCCGTCCCGGCCAACGATACAAATGTCTTTTTTGGCGACACCAACGGCATTGCGTATTATCTGCCGGGAACCACGGGCTGGGCGGCGACGTTTGACGGACTTCCAACGGTTCTGGTCGTGCCATACACCTACACAACCAACAACGGCACGATCACCATCACAGCCTACACCGGTTCGAGCGGCTCGGTGACAATTCCCGGCACCATCAACGGGCTGCCCGTCACCACCATCGGGACGAACACATTTGCAAATGACACGAGCCTGACCAATGTCACCATTCCCGCCGGCATCACCACCATCGGAACCAACGCGTTTTCAGGCTGCATCGGTCTCACCAGCGTCACCATCCCGAACAGCGTCACCAACATCGGCTACGGGGCGTTTGCCAGTTGCACCAATCTCGTCGCAATCAATCTCACTTCCGGCAACACCGCCTATGCGAGCGTCGCCGGCGTCTTGTTCAACTTGAGCCAGACCATGCTCGTTGAATATCCCGACGGCATGGCCGGAACTTCCTATTCGATTTCCGTCGGCATCACCAACATCGCGAGCTATGCGTTCGCGGGCGCCAGCCTGTCAGGAGTCTATTTCCAGGGCAATTCTCCCGCTCCCACCAATGACGCAACGGTCTTTTCCGGCGACACCAATGCCACCGCCTATTATTTGCCGGGAACGACGGGCTGGGGTTCTACGTTTGATGGCATTCCGGCGGTGTTGTATCTGCCATACACTTACACTACCAACAACGGCGCAATCACGCTCACGGCATACACCGGGTCGGGCGGCGCAGTCGTCATTCCCAACACAATCAACGGCCTGCCGGTCACAACCATCACGGGTGCATTCTTGAACAACACGAACCTGACCAGCGTCACCATCGGCACCAACGTCACCACCATCCAGCAGTTTGCGTTTGCCGGTTGCACCAGCCTCACCAATGTCTATTTCCTCGGCAACGCGCCCGGCACCGACATGACCGTCTTCTCCGGCGACAATTATGCGACCGCCTATTACCTGCCGGGAGCAACAGGCTGGTCTTCCACATTTGACGGAATCCCGGCGGTGCTGTTGAATCCGCCCACGCCGCATGTGCCGACCAACGACGGCAGCTTCGGCGTGAAGACAAACCTGTTCGGCTTCGACATCACGGGCACCAACAACCAGACCGTCGTGGTTCTGGCCACCACAAATCTGGCCGGCAATGTCTGGACACCAATCCAGACCAACATCATCAGCGGCAGCGCCGTCTATTTCAGCGATCCGCAATGGACGAATTATCACACCCGTTTCTATCGCGTCCGCTCGCCCTAGCCGCTCCCGGCCTGCCGCAATTAGTTTGAGTTGTGATTTGAAAAATCAAATCATGGCCGGGACATGACAATCGAATCAAAAGGAGTCCGGTTCGCAATCCCGGCGGTTTTGGTTTTCATTTTCGCGGCCGTCGCCTTTTATCATCTGGGAAACCGGCCGCTGATTGACTACGACGAATCCATCTACGCCCAGGTCGCGCGTGAGGCGCTTCAAAACCACAGCCAGCTCGACCTGACGTGGCTCGGCTACATCGCGCAGCACAAGCCGCCGCAATTTTTTGACAAACCGCCTTTGATCATCTGGCTCGTGGAGACTTCGCAGCTCGTCTTCGGCATCAACGAATTTTCCGCGCGCTTTTGGACCGCCATCT
Organism: uncultured Bifidobacteriaceae bacterium; assembly: GCA_964413505.1. GTDB lineage: Bacteria > Verrucomicrobiota > Verrucomicrobiia > Limisphaerales > UBA11358 > UBA11358. Next base: position 4,326 of record CAYPTV010000105.1, read on the forward strand.
TCGCCATCCTCACGCTGCCGCTGGTCTTCCTGTTCACCCAAAAACTCTCGCAATCCTTCGCCGCAGCCATTCTTTCGGTCGCCGCATTCTTCGCCGCCTTTCAATTCGACGATTTCGCCGGCGTGTTGCAGCTCGACATCCCGGTCGGATTTTTTGTCCTGCTCGCGCTGTATTCGTTCTGGCAGGCGGGGGAAAACGGCAGATACCACCTGCTGTTCTGGGTGGCGATGGGACTCGGCGTGATGACCAAAAGCGTCATCGGACTGCTGCCGCTGCCCGTCGTCCTGATTTATTCAGCCGCGCAGGCGGATTTCAAATGGTTGAAGTCAAAAAACTTCCTGCTTGGCGGCCTGCTGTTTCTTGCAATCGTTTTGCCGTGGCACATCCTCCAGCAAATCCGCTATGGCGGGGCTTTCTGGGACCAATACCTGACGTATCATCTGCTCAAACGATACGCCGTCACGCTCGACAGCAACGGCGGCTCGCCCCACTATTACCTCGACATCTTTTTCAGGCAGCGGATTTTGTTCTGCTGTCTGCTGCCTTCGCTCGTCTGGTTCATCGCCAGGTCGTTCAAGTCAAAGCCGCATTTTTTCCTGACCGTGACGCTGCTGTTCATCTTTTTGTTCTTCAGCGCCGCCGCCACCAAGCTGCCGCCCTACATCCTGGTCGCCTATCCCTATGTCGCGATCATGATCGGGATGATGCTTGCCGCCCTCGCTGGCCGTCTCGAAAAATCCGGGAAAAACTCCGGCAACATCTTCATCGCCGCAGTGATCCTGGTTTTTGTGGCTGCAAGCCTTGAGCACAAGCAAATCAGGCTCGCGCAGGAAAACGACCCGCAGCTCGTCTCCGACAAGGCCGTCGGCGAATATCTGAAGACCCACAACCTCGGCCAGCACGTCTATTATTACTCCGTCAACTGGCAAAAACCGGCGGTCATCTACTATTCAAACCGGCCCGTCTATATCAACGATTTCTACCGGCACCCCAGGCCGGAGGACAGGTTCATCCTGATATCTGAAAAGCCGCCTCAATTTCCGGGCAAAACCCTCCTGTTCCCCGCCGGCACGGAACAAGTCTATCAAATCGAATAAACCCGGTCGTTTTGCAAGGCTGCTTCCTCGTCTTGCAAGGCTGCAACGTCTTCCCCTGTCTTATTTCCGCGATTTTATTGCCTTTGCCATACTTTGCGGAACGTTCCTCAACCATCGCGGAACGTCCCTCAACCGTCGCGGAACGTCCCTCAACCGTCGCGGAACGTCCCTGCATTGTTAAGGGACGTTCCTTTATGATATAGGGTTGTTCCTGAATGTTTGAGGATGTTCCCCGACTGCTGCGGGGCGTTACTCAATCCTTGCGGAACGTCCCGCAATGTTTGCGGAATGCGGTTTTTCCGCAGGAATTCGCAGGAATTGACTGAAAAAGCGCTGATTGATGAAGTTTTAGCTTAAAAACTGGCTTTTTGTTGGGAGACGGCAAAGATTTGGCTATTTGATCATGTCCCAGTTCTTGTAGAAAATCCGGTTGAAGGAGATGATGAGGCTGCGGACGATGCTCAAGAAGAATCCCATCAGGGACAACTGGCGCGTGGGCCGCAAGATGTCCACGAACATGATTCAGCAAATTGGGTTAAGCTTCATTCTCCACGCTCCGAAATGCCGGGAATTTGGATTTTCCCGCCGCCAAAGGCAATAACAATGCGAGTTCTTTCTGCGGATGCAATGATTTGTCCACGAGGGGACAGTGACGGGCATTTTAATCAAGGCTTGGCGGGAGGCGGCAGTTCGTCAGGGAGTTTCACAACGGGCAATTCGCCCGGCTTCGGCCGGCGCACGCCGCCGATGACCACGATGTCGCCGGCCGGGTTCAGTCCCAGGCGCGGGCGCGTGTCCACGTAATCGTAAACGTCCTGCTGCGTGATGACGCCCTCGGGGTTGACGACGGAATAGGTGAATGTCTTGGCGCCGCTCTGGTAGATGACGTGGAGGTTGCTCAGGGGATCTATCTGCACTTCCGGCTGGCTGAAGGAAACCATGGGGCCGATGGGCGAGACCTTGAACACGTGCGATCCGGCCGGGTCGCTCACCATGACATACATCCGCAATTGCTGGCGCAGATAGTTCGCCTCTTCCAAAGTGTATTTGCGGACTTCCGGCGGGCGGTTGGTGACGCCGGCAGGTATCGGCACGCCAAAATCCTGCGACCACAGTTCCGCGCCGCTGATGACGTCGAACTCCTTCGGCAGGCTGGGTGTCTCCACGCTCCATGCCTTGATGTGCAGGGTGGCGATGATGCGGTAACGTCCCTGCCGCTTGAGGTCGAAATAGGGCTGCAAGTCCACGCGCTTGGTGGCGACCTGCGAGGAGCCGAGGTCGAATTCGCCCAGCACGGGCACCTCGGCGTTTTTCATCACGATGGAGCCGTCCACGGATTCCACGCTGAAGGTGAGCCAGTCGGCGTCCGCGCCCAGGTGCAGCGGCTGGCCGGAACGGTTGATGATGCGCACGGCCACCGGCACGGATTCGCTGGGCAGGAATTGTTCCTGGTCCATGACGACCTGCACGTCAACCTGCGCCGACGCGCGGCAAAACGTGAGCAGCACCAGCGCGAGAATGGGCAATGAGATTTTCATTTGAACGTGAACAATCTAAACAGCCGTTGGCGCGTGGCAACTGTAAATTAAAGAACTGCCGTAAAAATCGGATTTGACAACGCGGCCAACTTGCGCCAGCATGTCCACGAACTGACTGCAATATTTCCCCTACCGTGTTGAGGACAACCTCGAAGCTTTAGCGGAAATCCCATTTTGAACCAATCCGGTCGTAAAACGTCCAATGCGTGACGGCTTTTGCGACCACTGACGCCGGAAGGCAATCGAAATCCCAGCCAGTTCAGAAATCATATTTTACATTATGCCCAGAGTTTATACCAAAAAGTCCAAAGCGACCCCGCCCGTGGAAGCTGCTCCCGCCGCCGAAGCGCCCGTGCCCGCGCCCGCGCCTGTTGCGCCGCCAGCCGAGGAAATTCCCGATGCCGCGCCCGAACAGTCCGGTTCCGCCGGATTGCGCCCGCCGTCCACGCCCGTCGAGCCGACCCACGACCGCGAGGAACCTCGGGTTGATGAGCGGCGCGGTTATCAGCGCGACAAGATCGCCGCGTCCATCAACATCGCAAAATTGCAGGCGATGAGCATGATGGAATTGAACGGCATGGCGAAGGAACTGGGCGTGGAAAATTTCGGGACGATGCGCAAGCACGAGGTCATTTTCCATGTCCTGCAAAAAAATGCGGAGCGCGCGGGCGTGTTGTTTTCCGAAGGCGTGCTGGAAATCCTGCCGGAAGGTTTTGGATTTCTGCGCTCGCAGAGTTTCAATTATCTGCCGTGCCCGGAGGACATTTACATTTCGCCGTCGCAAATCCGCCGCTTCGATTTGCAGACGGGCAACTTGATCGCGGGGCAGATCCGTCCGCCGAAGGAAAAGGAAAAGTTTTTCGCGCTGCTGAAAGTAGAGGCCGTGGACGGCGAGGAGCCGGACAAGGCGAAGGACAAGACGCATTTCGACAATCTTACGCCGCTGTTCCCGAACAAGCGGTTCATCTTGGAAACCGCATCGGAGGAATTAAGCACGCGAGTCCTCGACCTGGTCTGCCCGGTCGGCAAGGGCACGCGCGGGCTGATCGTCGCGCCGCCGCGCACGGGCAAGACGGTTTTGATGCAGAAGATGGCCAATGCCATCCTCAAAAATAATCCCGAAACGTATCTGTTTATCCTGCTCATTGACGAGCGGCCCGAGGAAGTCACGGACATGGAGCGCTCCTGCAAAGGCGCGGAAGTGATTTCATCCACGTTCGACGAGCCGCCGGAACGCCATGTGCAGGTCGCCGAAATGGTCATCGAAAAAGCCAAGCGCATGATCGAGCACAAACGCGACGTGGTGATCCTGCTCGATTCCATCACGCGCCTCGCCCGCGCCTACAACACCGTGCAGCCGCACTCCGGCAAGATTCTTTCCGGCGGCGTGGACGCCAATGCGCTGCACAAGCCGAAACGGTTTTTCGGCGCGGCGCGAAACATCGAGGAAGGCGGCTCGCTCACGATCATGGCG
>CAYPTV010000106.1:0-8428 GCA_964413505.1 uncultured Bifidobacteriaceae bacterium
GCGTCAAAATCAAATTCGCCTGCTTGCGATACGGATGGTCGGCGGGCAGCGGCTCCACGGCGAAAACATCCAGCGCGGCCCCGCCCACTTTTCCAGACTCCAGCGCCGCGATCAAATCCGGCTCCGAAATGATTTCGCCGCGCGCACAGTTCACGATCTTCACACCCGGCTTCATCTTGGCGAACGCCGCCGCGTTCAACATGTGCTTCGTTTCCGGCGTGACCGGCATGTGGACGGTGATGAAATCCGCCGAAAAATAAACCTGGTCCACGCTGTCGGCAAATCCCGCGCCGATGGCCTTCGCGCGTTCCTCCGTCAAATAGGGATCATAGGCGATGACACGCATCCCGAACGCGATGGCGCGCTTGGCGACTTCCGTCCCGATTCTTCCCATGCCCAGGACGCCGAGGGTTTTTCCCGCGAGTTCCACGCCCTGGAACAATTTGCGGTCCCATTTGCCGGCAATCATCGTGGCGTGCGCCTGCGGCACCTTGCGGGCGAGCGCAAGCAGCATCGCGAAACTCAATTCCGCCGTCGTCACCGTGTTACCGCCCGGCGTGTTCATGACCACCGTCCCGTGCTGCGTGGCGGCCTCGATGTCCACGTTGTCCACGCCGACTCCCGCGCGGCCGACGACGCGCAACTTCGGCGCGGCGGCGATGACCTTGGCGGTCACCTTCGTTTCGGAGCGCACGACCAGCGCGACCGCATCCGCCACGATTGGCAGCAGTTCCGCCTCCGGCAGGCGCTTGGGCAGGACGACGACGTTGAATTCGGGGCGTTGCTGCAAAAGCGCAATTCCCTTGGGCGAAATAGGATCACATACAACAATTTTCATAAGAAAGAACCGCGAGTCTAGGGCATGTCTGGCGCGAGGTCAAACAATGAAATGATCCGGCGGCGGTCAATTGGCGCGGTCAGGGGCGAAGTCTTTGACAGTTAAATATCAGGCGGGGTTTAACAGCGTGATTGTTTTTGCGCAATGCGGGCAGGGGATTTTTTGTCCGGTGGCGTGGCTCGGAAATTCAATGTGTTCCTTGCAAAAGAAGCAGGACATTTTCAGGTTTTCGGGCTTTTGCAACGTGATTGTTGTCTGGCAGTGCGGACATGGGATTTTTTGCCCGATGTATTGAATGGCAAACTCAATGTGGACGCCACAGGAATGACACGACATTTTTATGGATTCGATTGTCTGCGGCAATCCGCCTTTCAACCAAAGCCGCATCAGCGCCGCATAACTGCCAGGCACCAGGGATTTCTGTTTATCCGCAGATTACGCGGATTACACAGACAAAAATTAAAATCTGCGTTCATCTGTGAAATCTGCGGATTCCAAGCCCAAAAGAATGTCAGATCCTTCTCACGTCGGCTGCCACAGTTCAGGAAATCTCTGCAAAATCCCCGCGCAGCGCGGTGTAGTGTCCGGCCTCTGGCCGGAATCACAGGTTTCAAGGAAATAGATCGAGGCAGAGCCTCGACGCTACACCTTTTGCAGAGATTTCCAATGGGGTTCAACGCGCGAAATTCGTATCGGGGAATTCTTGCGGACCGTGGGGCGGGCGTCCCGGCGGGCCGTCACGGCACGGCAAAGCGAGGTGGCGGCTCGTCAGCAGCCAGGGCTCACGCGCCTGGCACAAATCATCATCCCGCGAATCGCGCAAAATTCACTGTGCGTTTGTCAAAAAACCGCTATTTTACACAAATAAATGAGCAAGCTCCTGTTGATTGATGATGAAGAGGACGTGCGGTATTCGTTCCAGCGGATTTTTGATTCGCCGGAAATCGAAGTGGCCACTGCGTCGAGCGGCGAAGAGGGATTGAAGGTCATTCCCAAGTTCAAGCCCGACCTTGTGCTAATGGACATCCGCATGGGCGGCATAAATGGATTGGAAACCTTGCGCCGCATCCGCACAAACGACCCGAAGTTGCTTGTGATCCTGATGACCGGCTACGGGACAACACAGACGACCATCGAGGCGATGAAGCTTGGCGCGTATGATTATCTGCTCAAGCCGTTCGACGCGGTAAAAATCAAGGAGATTGTCGGCAACGCGCTCAAGGCCGCGCGCGACATGAAACAGGTCGTCTCGTATCAGCCGTTGCTCGAATCGGAGGATTATGAACTCGGTTTTGTAGGCGGCGCAAAGTCAATGCGCGGAGTTTTCAAACTGATCGGACAGCTTGCCGCTTCAGACGTTACCGCGCTCATCACCGGCGAAAGCGGAACCGGCAAGGAACTTGCCGCCCGCGCGATTTATCACCATAGCAACCGCAGCGCCCAGCAATTCCTCGCCGTTAATTGCGCCGCGATTCCCGAACAGCTCTTGGAAAGCGAACTGTTCGGCCACGAAAAAGGCTCGTTCACCGGCGCGACGAACCAGCGCGTCGGCAAATTCGAGCAATGCAACAAAGGCACCATTTTCCTCGACGAAATCGGCGACATGACGCCCGCGACGCAGACAAAAATCCTGCGCGTGCTGCAAAGCGGCACCTTCGAGCGCGTCGGAGGCAACCAGCCCATCCAGGTGGATGTCCGCGTCATCGCCGCGACGAACAAGCCGCTGGAAGCCGCCGTCGCCGCGAAGCAGTTCCGCGAGGATTTATTTTACCGCCTCAACGTCGTGCGCATCCACATTCCGCCGTTGCGCGAACGGCTTGAGGACATTCCGCTGCTTGTAAATTATTTCCTGAAAAAGATTTCGCGCGAACAGCAGCAACAGCCCAAATCCATCGCCACCAGCGTCATCAAGGCGCTGGAAAAATATCACTGGCCCGGCAATGTCCGCGAACTGGAGAACGCCATCCGCCGCGCAATTGTCATGGCCAAGAGCGGCGCGATTTTGCTGAGCGACCTGCCGCCGGAAATATCCGGCCAAAACGCGGGCGGCGCTTCCATTTCAACAACCGTCGGAGTCGCGGGCGAAGCGGCGTCAACCAACGCCGCCGCGCTCGCGCGGCAGTTGTTTCAACTGGCCAGGCGCGATCCGAAATTGAAAGTCATTCCCGCCGTCGAGCGCGAACTCATCATCCAGGCGCTCAAGGAAACGAACGACAACCAGGTTCACGCCGCGAAACTGCTCGGCATCACGCGCGCAACGCTGCGCAAGCGCATTGACAAATTCGGCATCCAGCGGGAGTTGAACGTGAAATGAATGGAAGCCAGGCGGGGCATTTTCCGCGGCGGCAAAATTTAATGCCGGCGGCCTGTGCCGTTTTTGCCTTGTGGATTGTGGCGGCCATTTTATCAAGCCGCTGTCTTTACGCGGACGGGGCGCATGAGTTTTTGCGGGTTTTGCAGGCGCAGGATTTTGTCGCCTTGATGTGGTCGAGGCATTTCGCTTTTTACATCTACGAATTTCCACTGGTTCTGGCGATCAAGCTGGGCGTGACGGATTTGGGATGGCTGCGGTTTGCCTTTGGGCTGGGGTGCTTCCTGCCCTGGCCGGTTGTCATGTTGTTCTGCCATTGGCTGTCGCCGAAGCATTTCTGGATTGTGGCTGTTGGTTGCGCGGCAGGTTATTTGAATGCCTCGTTCATGGCGGTGGGCGAGCATATCCTGGCGCACGCCTTTTATTGGCCTGCGCTTTTTGCGATTTTATTTGCGCGACCGTTGAAGCCCCTGGCGGCGCTCATCCTGCTCACTTCAGCCTCCTGCCTGCTGTTCAGCTATGAATCGCAATTGTTCCTCTGCGTGCCCCTCGCCGCATTGGGCTTCTGGCGGGTTGCGGAAGATTGGAAGGACGCAGCAGAACAAAATGCGCATTGGGATCGGATTGTCTTACTGTTGGCTGCCGGATTATTCATCGCTGCGGCAGGCATCGGCCTGTATGCCGTGCTGAATCCTGAAATTCCGTCCAATATCCCGGGCTTCAGAGCCAACGTCGAAGCGATGTTTTTCCATGAGGGATGGATCCTGACTTGGAGCATTGTCTGGGGATGCCTGATGCTTGCAGTCTGGATGTCCGAAAAGACATGGGAAATCATCAGCCGGCAGATTTCGATTGCGATCCTCTTTTGCGCCCTGTTTGTCTGGGCCATGTGGCCGGCGCTCTCGCCGGAAACCTTGGATACAGGCAAGCAATTTGACAATCGCATTTTGGATCTTGTGGTGCCGATGATGCTTTTGCCGGTGGCGTTGATTGCAAGATACCGGCCCGCATGGATTGAATCCAAGGCCGGCCGGTTGAAACAAATGGCTGCCATTTTGCTGATCGTCCAATCGCTCTGGCAGATTTGTGCAACCTGGCAATGGCATGAGGATGTTGGAAAAATGCAAAGTCTTTTAAGGGTGCGCGATGGGATTATTCCGCTTTATTCCACCGTTCTGGCAAACAGCTCCATCGAAAGCAAGCGCGGCGAATTCGACTGGACCTGGCCGTGTTTGAGCATCGCGTTAAGCCCCGACCTGTCCATTCACAGCATGGTCTGCTCCGATTATTATATTGTCAAACGGAGACACCCTCTCTGGCAGCCGTTTGACCCGCTCAAACCGGAAACGTTGCCTCATCTTGAACATTACGGACTGGATTTTTCCAAATTCGCCGGCGCTTTGGAAAAAGCGAGTTTGAAACAACCGCCAACCGCGCCTTGACACCAGGCATTTCATTGTTAATCTCCAGCGCTCGTTTGGCGCGGATGCGCGGACGAATTTGAATTTATGAAACGCCAGTATCAACCGTCGAAAATCCGCCGCAAACGCCAGCACGGGTTTCTCAACCGCAATTCCAGCAAGAGCGGCAAGGCCACGCTCGCCAACCGCCGCCGCAACGGACGCAAGCGCCTGACGCCGGTCTGATTTCCGCGCGCATGACCGCCGAAACGCCGAAACGCCTGCGGCTCGCCCGCGCCTCGCGGCTCGCGCACAGCCGCGATTTCGCGCGCGTCCGGCAGCAAGGCCAGCGCCTCGTGCTCGGCTGCCTCATCGCGAACTGGAACAGGCTGCCCGACGGCGCGGCGCCAAAACTCGGCGTGGTCACGAGCAAAAAAATCGGCGGCGCGACGGAACGCAGCCGCGCGCGGCGGTTGCTGCGGGAAAGTTTCCGGCAGCACCAGCATGAATTCACGCAGCCGGTGGAACTGGTCCTGGTCGCGCGCAACTCCATCGCCGGGAAAAAATTCGCGGACGTGGAAAGGGATTTTCTGGCGGCGCTGAACCGCGCGAAGCTTTTGAAAAACTGAAGGAGAAACGAATTGAACCTGTTCCAGCATATTTTGATTTTTGTCATTCGCGTTTATCGCTGGACGATTTCGCCGGCGCAGGTGTTTTTTTTCAGCCCGGCCGCCGGCTGCCGTTTCATGCCAACCTGCTCGCAATACGCGGTTGACGCAGTGCGTGCGCGCGGCGCGATTGTGGGAAGCTGGCTCGCGGCGAAGAGGATTTGCCGCTGCCATCCGTTCGGCGGTTGCGGCCATGATCCTGTGGCGGAATCGGGGAAAAAACTTGTTTTGGGAAATTCACTTTAATTTTCATGGACAGAACTGGAATCATCGTTGTTTCGATTTGCGGCGCGTTGCTGGTGCTCTGGTTCATCCAGACGCAGAAGCAGCAAGCCCGCTGGCAGCAGCAGCAGGCGGAATTTGCCCGGACCAATGTCGTCGCAACGCCGCAAACGGCGGCAAGCCCGGCCACGGCTCCGACCACGACGACAGCTTCAATCCAGGTTTTCGACACGAACGCGCCGGAAAATCTGATTGTGCTGACGAACGGCCAGCCTCACAACAACTGGATCCGCTACACGTTCACGTCGCGCGGCGGCGGATTGAAATCGGTCGAGCTGCTGGATTATCCCGAAACGATTTCCGCGCGCTGGAAAAAGGAAAATGAAAGTTCGACCAACGGTTTCGCCATGCTGAACGCGCGCACGCCGGTCCCCGTCCTCGCAATTTTGGGCGACACCAACCTGGTCGGCGACGGCAATTTCAATCTGACGAGAACAGGCGACGGCGTCCGCGCGGAAAAATTGCTGCCGGGTGGATTGCTGCTGACGAAGGAGTTTCATTTGAGTTCCAACGACCTCGTCAACGCGAGCGTGAGCCTGAAAAACACTTCCGGCAAACCGCTCGCGCTGCCTGCCCAGGAATTTGTCGTGGGCACGGCGACGCCGATGGACGTGGATGACAACGGGATGTATCTCGGCGCAACATGGTTCGACGGCACGAACTACGTTGACAACGGCACGCGCTATTTCAACACGAACACGACGACCTTTTTCGGGCTCATGTCCAGGACGCCGACGCCGGAATTTCGCGCGGGCGCGGGCAACGTCGTGTGGGCGGCGGCGCACAACCAGTTTTTCGCGTTGCTGGCGATGACACGGACAAACGAACCCGCGCAGCAGATCGTCGCGCGTCCGGTAAATTTGCAACCGCTGGCGGAAAACTCCATCGCGACGGGTATCGGAATCCAGACGGCGCTGGTTTATCCGGCGCAAACGCTCGCGGCAAATTCAAGCGTCGAGCGGCAGATCGTTTTTTACGCCGGCCCGAAGGAATACCGCACGCTGGCGCGCATCGGCGAGGATTTCCAGAACCACGCGGATCTGGCGATGAATTTCGGCACGGGCTACATCAGCTTTTGGGGCGTCGGGACATTTTTTGCGAAGCTGCTGCTGTCCTCGATGAACTGGCTGCACGACGTGACAAAAATGGGCTACGGCTGGGCGATTGTCACCATCACGATTCTTTTGCGCGCCGTTTTCTGGCCGCTGACGGCGGCAAGCACGCGCTCGATGAAAAAAATGCAGGCGCTCGCGCCGGAGGTCAAGGCGCTCAAGGAGAAATACAAGGACGACCCGCAGAAATTCACGCAGAAGCAGATGGAGCTTTGGAAGAAAAACAAGGTCAGCCCGATGGGCGGCTGTCTGCCGATGATGGTGCAGATGCCGGTGTTCTTCGGTTTTCTGGCGATGATCCGCTGCGCAATTGAATTACGCGGCGCGCATTTTCTTTGGGTGGCGGATTTGACGAAGCCGGACACTCTGTTCATGATTCCGGGCCTGAATTTTCCGTTCAACCTGCTGCCGCTGCTGATGGTCGGCGTGATGGTCTGGCAGTCGCATTTGCAGCCGGTGTCGCCGGGCATGGATCCGGGCCAGCAAAAGATGATGCGATTCATGCCGCTGATGATGCTGCTGTTCCTTTACAATTATTCGTCAGGCATGGCGCTTTACATGACGGTCAGCACGCTGCTGGGAATTTTGCAGATGAACCTGACGAAAATGAACCAGCCGCCGCCGGCGACCACAAATCCGGCATTGACGCCGCCGTCAAAAAAGAAAAAATAAGGGCAGATGTTTTCAGCTTATGACAGCGCAACCGAAAGAAACCCTTGAAAAAATCCTGTCGTCGCTCGGTTTTCCGGCGACGGTCGAGGAACACAAAATGGACGACGGAGTTTTTCTAGACGTGAAGACGGAAGATTCCGGGCGGCTCATCGGACGGCAGGGCCAGACGCTCGCCGACCTGCAATACATCACGAACCGGATTCTTTTTCAGCAGGACGCCAGCGCACCAAAAGCGATGGTGGACGTGGGCGGCTATCGCGCGCAGGCGCGCGAAGCGCTCGTGAAACGCGCGAAGGACGCCGCCGATAAAGTCCGCCGCTGGGGCGACGCGGTGGAACTGGAGCCAATGAACGCCTTCGACCGCCGCATCGTGCATCAGGCGCTCAAGGACGATCCCGACGTGGAAACGTCCAGCGCCGAAGTTGACGGCACGGAAAAAAAGGCCCTTCTGCTCCGGCCCAGACAGCAAAGATAATTTTCTGAAATAAAAAGGGCGCGAACAAATTGTTCGCGCCCGAAATGTTTTCAGATTTCCCCGTCAATCTTACTGGTCAACGATCTTCAGATCATACAGCAGCGACGAGGCGCTGTTCGGCTTGGGCGGCGTCCCCCAGTTGTTGTAAAGGTATTCAAACTTGAAGCGATAGCTAACGCCGCTCGCGGAGGCGGGCACGGGCACGAGTCCTTCCCAGCGGTTCGTGACGCCGGCGACCGGTCGCAGCGGATACAATTGTCCTTCGGCGAGCACATAAGGCTGGATGCTGTCGCGGCGCAGGGACTGCTGCGACGAGTTGAAAATCACCTCGACAGGGTAAAGATTGTTGGGATTGCGCGGCTGCTGCAAGGGTGTGAGTCGCGTGAACGTCGCGGCGCAACCCGTCAGCAGCAGCACCGGCAAAAGCGGCAGAAATTTTTTCCAAATCATGCTTGAAGGATTGCACAAATGCGCGCGGCTTGTAAAGTTGGATTTCAACGCTTGAAAGACAGGCTGTTTCCATTAAGTTATGCGCTTTATGAATTCCCCGAGTCCAATCCGTCCGGCTTCGAGCAATTTCCGCTGGATCATCTGCGCGCTGCTGTTTTTTTCCACGACGGTGAATTACATGGACCGGCAGGTCATCAGCTACTTGAAAGAATATTTCTGC